>BNVV01000085.1 GCA_025998355.1 Endomicrobiia bacterium | reverse complement strand
ATGAAACAAAAAAAGAAAGCAGGCAGGTCAAATGGAATGGGTTTAGGCGATTGATGGGAGTAAAGAAAGGGACATTTGATAAAACAAAGGATAGTCGGGAGTAAAAAAGATAGGGGGGGGAGTAGGTGAGCAAAGAGAAAATTGAGTATAGAAAAGAGCAAGGATGATGCTTGAGTACTTCAGGCAATACCCGAACATATTATCGCAAGACAGTTACAATGTCAGCAAAAGTTGTGGATATAGACATAGGGTATGTAAGAATAAGTATTAATAAGGAACGGGGAATATGCATTGGATGGAAATAGGTATGGTAACAGGCAAATATCAATACTTATATCTATGCTGAAATTATAATGTGATAGAATATTTTAATGTTTGAGAGTATGGTTAGATAAGTTAAATAATATAAAGATCTCATTTTTTTGGGGTGGGGGTGTGTTTGTATGTTTTGAAAGATCGTAAAGATGCGGTTGTTTTTGTATTTGTTACTAATTTCAATTTTCAATAATTTTTTCGTTAAGAATTTGATACCATGATGAAACAGATATGAAAAATTAGAAAATTTATGCAGTATTATTGGAGATTATAATGCTGGTTTTCTTAAATTTGATAAAATGCTGCAATAAATTAAATTAAATATGTAAAGAGAAAAAACATGCCAATTTTAAATTTTTTATTACCCAAAAACGGTAAAAAACAGAAAGTAATTCTTTTAGGTTCGGGAGCCTTGTCTATAGGGCAAGCTGGCGAATTTGATTATTCGGGCTCTCAGGCTGTAAAAGCTTTAGAAGAAGAAGGTCTTGAGGTTATAATTATCAATCCTAATATTGCTTCAGTACAGACTAACAAAGGATTGAATAAAAAAGTGTATTTATATCCAATAACTCCTTTTTGGGTTGAAAAGATTATTAAAATCGAAAAACCTGCGGCAATCATTTCAAGCTTTGGCGGTCAAACTTCTTTAAACTGTGTTATATCGTTAGAAAAAAGTGGAGTTTTAAAGAAATACAACGTTAAAGTTTTAGGAACTCAAGTTGATGCTCTTGAATTGTCCGAAGATAGAGAAATGTTTGCGCAAAAGATGAAATCAATAAATGTTCCAATAGCAAAAAGTCATGCTGTTTCAACAACGGAAGAGGCTTTGGAAACTGCAGAAAAAATAGGTTATCCTGTTATAACTAGATCTGCTTTTGCTCTTGGCGGTCTTGGTTCGGGTCTTGCAAAAACTTCAGCAGAATTGAGGAAACTTACACAAGCTGCCCTTATGACTTCTCCTCAGGTATTAATTGAAAAATCTCTTCACGGTTGGAAAGAAATAGAATATGAAGTAATGCGCGATAAGACAGGAAATACAATAACTATATGCAACATGGAAAATTTTGATCCTATGGGAATCCATACAGGCGATTCCATAGTTATTGCGCCTTGCCAGACTATCAACAATGCTGAAAATAATATGTTAAGGGATACCGCAATTAAGATTGCGCAAAATGTAGGTATCGTCGGTGAATGTAATGTACAGTATGCTTTAAATCCTAAAGAGTACGGTTTCTACGTAATTGAAATTAATGCAAGATTATCACGCTCAAGCGCTTTGGCGAGTAAGGCTACAGGTTATCCTATTGCCTATATAGCCGCAAAAATAGTTATAGGTTTCGACTTGCTTGAGCTTAAAAACCCTGTTACAGGAACCACTTCGGCGTTTTACGAACCATCTCTTGATTATGTTACTTTGAAAGTTCCACGCTGGGACCTAAATAAGTTCAGCGGAGTCTCAAAAAATCTTGGCACACAGATGAAATCCGTAGGCGAAGTTATGGCGATAGGAAGAAATTTCTGCGAAGTTATGCAGAAAGCATTGAGAATGGTTAACGAAAACGAAGATGGGATAACTGCAAATGTTTTTAGCAATGCTTCGGATAACGATCTTGAAAAGGAACTTTTTTCACCAACAAATTTAAGAGTTTTTGCTGTTTATGAAATTTTTAAAAGAGGGAAATCTTTGGAATATGTGTACGATAAAACAAAAATAGATTATTGGTTTTTATCACATATTTTATATCTTGTGAATTTAGAAACTGAATTATTTAATTTCTTTAAGCAAAAAGAAATTAAAGATAATTTCACGGCAACTGATGTATATAGTGTTTTTAAACAAATTCCTAAAGAACATTTACAACGTTTAAAATCGAAAGGTTTTTCGGATTTTCAACTTACAAAAATATTTCTTTTAGCGTGCTTAGATAGCAAAATAAAACTTAGTATTAAACAGGTAAGAAGTTTATCTTTTGGAATAAGAAAATTAAGGAAAAAACTTGGAATTTTACCTGTTGTAAAACAGATAGATACGACATCTTCGGAATATCCTACGAAATCTAACTATTTGTATCTTACATATGACGGTATGCACAGCGATTTGTCTGCCAAAAAAAATGTAAAGAGCGTTATAACTTTGGGAAGCGGAAGCTACCGTATAGGAAGTAGTTTGGAGTTTGATTGGTGTTCAGTTATGACAAGCAGTTATTTTAAGAATAAAAAGAATGACAGCGTTATTATTAATTGTAATCCTGAAACAGTTTCAACAGATTACAGCGCTTCCGACAGGCTTTACTTTGAAGAGTTGTCCTCAGAAAGAGTATTGGATATTATAGATATTGAAGGTCCAAAAGGTGTGATTGCCTGTATGGGAGGGCAAAACCCTAATAATTTAATTCAGCCTCTAAGCGAAGCGAAAGTAAATATTTTGGGACACAGCCAGAAGAGCGTTGACGGTGCGGAAGATAGAGAAAAATTCTCTAATATGCTCGATAAACTTGGTATAGACCAGCCTGAATGGACATCGGCTGTTTCTGTCTCCGAAATAGAAAAGTTTATAGAAAAAGTAGGGTTTCCTGTTCTGATTCGCCCAAGCTTTGTTCTTTCGGGAACTCTTATGAATGTTGCAAATGATAAACAGAGTTTGGATTACTATTTGTCGCTTACAAGAGATATTTCGACTGATTTTCCTGTTGTTATTTCAAAGTTTATTCTTGATGCGAAGGAGATCGAATGCGATGGTGTTGCAAAAGACGGTGAAGTAATTCTTTCGCTTGTTACAGAACATGTTGAAAACGCAGGTGTGCATAGTGGAGATGCTACAATGGTATTTCCATCGCAAAAAATATATACGCATACCGTAAATGTTATAAAAGATATAGTAAGAAAAATAGTTAAAGGACTTATTTTAAATGGTCCTTTCAATATACAGTTTATCGCCAAAGACAATGATGTTAAAGTTATTGAATGTAATGCCAGAGCTTCCAGATCTTTCCCTTTTATTTCAAAAGTCTCCAATGTAAATTTGGCTGAACTTTCTTGTAAAGTTATGAATAATGAAAAAGTGAAAAAGATTTTAATTGATGAAAGCGAAATACCTTACGTTGGCGTTAAAGCATCAATGTTTAGTTTTCAAAGACTTGACGGCGCTGATCCAGTTGTCGGTGTAGAGATGGCTTCAACAGGCGAGGTTGGCTGTTTGGGTGAAAAATTTAATCATGCAATGCTCCTTTCTATGGATGCAACACAGATAAGAAAACCTAAAAAAGGAATTCTTTTAAGTACCGGTAGAGAGAAAGATAAAGTGAAATTTATGGAAATAGTAGATAATCTCTATAAATTAGAAGTTCCTGTTTATGCAACCAAAGGAACTGCGAAATATCTTGAAGGGAGGGGATACAGAGTCAATATTGTCCACTGGAATCGAAATCCTCGAGCTGTGGATATTATAATCGAGGGAAAAGTAGATTTTGTAATAAATATAAATAAAAATTTAAGTGTTGATGAGCTTAGTAATAACTCAGAGATAAGAAAAACAGCCGTTAGGTGTGGATGCTCAATATTAACAAATCTTGAAAAAGCTATGGCCTACTTAAGAGCTTACGACTCATACGAAGAATTGCAGAATATTGAAAGTTGTATTAGTTTGTAAAAAAGGCTTATACACTAAAGCAATTGTTGTTAATGCATCAATATTGTTACGTTTGGTGG
>BNVV01000084.1 GCA_025998355.1 Endomicrobiia bacterium | reverse complement strand
GTACAGAGTAGGGTGTTTTTACAAGTGCCAGAAATATGTATCTTGATGGAACAGTTATCTGGAGAGCAAGCTAACCTGGATGTGATGCATGATCGTGAGAAAGATATAGTTAAACGTGAAGTTGAGGTAGAAAAACATGCAAATCGTTTTAAGCAACTAAAAGAACAAAATGAAGTTTATAGAAAACAACTTAAAATTAAAGTAATGCCATATAAAAGTAAGACAACAGGTCCAGCACCAGCAACACTGGTTGTATCATCACCAGCACCTACAACAGCAGTAGTAATAAAACCAACGAATGCACAAGAAGCAATGCTAGTAGCACCACCATCTTCATACTCAGTGCCTTTTTCATCTATATCAGCACTATGTAAAAATGCAAATAGATATTCAATGTTGTATCGAGAATATAAGAATGAAGAGAATAGATTTCTAGAGATGGCTAGAATATCGTCTTCATCAACATCGTCACCTTCGTCTTCTTCATCATCTTCTTCTTTTTCGTCATCTAGTTCATCATCATCTTCTCCATCATCGTTTTCTTTTGCTAGACTATTTCCATCACTGTCATCGTCTTCTTCGTCAGCATCAGCAACAGCAGCACAAGTCTCCTCTTCGAGTTCTTCCTCCTCGTCAAGCAGCTCGTCAAGCTCATCGTCATCTTCTTCATCTTCTTCTTCATCATCGGCTTCAGGTGGAAGTAATACAATGGGCACAGTGTCAGCAGCACTAGCACTAGCACCTACAATGGCAGTAGTAATAAAACCAAAGAATGAACAAGAAACACTAGCATTATTATCATACTTACCGTTTACTCGGTTTATATATTCATCTTCTGCAAACGCCAAGATATGCGATATGGGGTATTTAGCCATAGCACAACCGGATAAAAATGAACTGGAAATAGCACGACTGGATCAAGAACAGCAAAAAGAATCGTGGGTAAAAGACTGGGGACTTAAAGAAACGCTGGAAGGAGTGGATAACAGAATAGATGAATTGAGATTGCCGGAAGTGCAGGGAGTGCAGGACGCAGAGGAGATACAGGAAGCAAAAGAAGAACTGATTGGTGTGCTGAAAAAAGTACAGGGCGTGTTGGAAAAAATGAATATAGACGCCCAGAGACTGCACAGAAACATGTTGGGAAAGCTAGGAGTACAGGGAACAATACGGGCAACGAGAGATCAAAAAGAAATGGCAAAAGAGAAATCGAAAACAAAAGAAGAGGAAGAAAACTGGAAAAAACAGCTAAAAAGAGCACAGAAATCAGCGCAGGCACAGGACGAATTTTGTGAAGGAATGTGGACGCCGGAAGAAGCTATGGAACATTTGGAAGAGCTGAATAATAAGCTGCTGAGCTGTCAGTATAAGCTGCAGCAAGAGGCACCGAGCCGTCGGGAAGAGCGGGAGGAATTTGATCTGAGCTGGATGACGAGTCAGCAGTTTGATGCATACCCTATACTGAAGCAGGCAAAGCAGCAGCAAGAGGAACAGCAGGCTAAGGAGGCTAAGGAGGAGAAGGAACTGGGGAGAGCAGCGAATGAGTGGTACTACATGAAGAGAGAGCTAGAAGTGCTGATTGACAGAAGTCAGCAAGTGAAGAAAGTTCTAGAAAATGTGCGGGAGTTGCAAGAGGAAAAAAAGCAGGAAAAAGCGAAAAGATTGAAGGTGTTGAAAGAAGGGCTAGAAGAGCCAGTAGAAGTTAAGGACATGCAGGTGGTAGATGTGGAACGTTTAAAAAAAGAAACAAATAAGTTCTACAATATTATATATAAGGCTGATATGTATGATTATAGCTGGGGGAGAAGATCTGATCAGTATAATCCGACGCAAAAAGCTCGGATCCAAGAGCTTAAAGATCAGCTTGCTAATAGTAATATTGCAGTAATAGCACAACGGGAGAGGTTGGCTTTAGAAGAGAAAGAAAAAAAGAAATTGAAGGGGTTGTCATTTGCAGTCACATATAAACAGCAGCAGCTGGATGCGCGTGAAGCTGAGGTAGCTAAGCGTGAAGCTGAGGCTGCGGAAACAGACAAGGAAAATACAGAGTTATTCAAACTCTTGGAATTAAAAAATAGGCATAAACCGCACTCTTGGAATTAAAAAATAGGCATAAAACGCATTAGCAAACCAAGAAGCCAAGGGAGTAGGTGAAGAAAATCGGAAGCCAAAGAAAAAGGTAATTGATGAGCTGAAAAAGTTTTTGACCAAGTCAGAGAAAAAATGATCGGTTAAAAAAAGCAGCAGCTAAGAAGGCAAGAGCACAAATAAAATGAATAAGCAGCAAAGACAAAAACTGGTCAAGTAAATGATCGTAAGACTGAGCTTGTTTTTTTAGGCTCTGGTGGTGTCAACGCAAAAGCAGTTAAAACAGTCTAAACAACAACATCATCAAAAGAGTAGTTAAAAACGTAAAGTAATTATAACAATGATACTAAGTTCTGAGGTCTTTGAAATAAAGATAAAGTAAAAGACTACCAAGTAAAGAGTAGAGAAAATAAGATCATAATAAAGAAAGAGATGATATATCAGAAGGGAGATTGGAGAAAGGAAGCGTAAGTAGGGGTATTTCTTTAATAATATCAAGTGCTAAGCAATAAACATAAAAAAGCTGTAGTGTATGTTGCAAAAATGAGAAAGTATAAAAATAAGTATAGATGAATTTGCAATCAGCTAAAGGACACTGTATAAGTAAAGATAGCTGTGAAGTGAGTTTGATTGGTTTTTGGGAGTGTTGAGGTAAGTTTTGTGAGTATTTTGCTTTTAGCTTAAACCTTTAACCAAAGGCTAGGAGAGGAAAAAGAAGGTTGTGTTATGAGTAGCAGCCAGTTAACAAACGTTTGATACACTGTTAAATATTTAGCAGTATATCAACTAGTTAGCTGGCTGCATCTTTTTTATAGAGAAAAAGTGTAAAAGGATCGGTGTCTGAAAGCGTAGTACTAAGTTAAAAAGACTAGGCAAGCAAGCAAGAGATGCTTCTTGCGGATCGATCCAACAAGGTATAAAGTTTTGTTTTTGTGATATTGTTGTGACAAGAAACTGTTTATGTGAGTCTCAAAGACATCTTTTGCTTTGTTTTTTGCTTGAATTCTTTTTTAGACAAAAAGAAAGTAATTTTACACAATTATTATACATACAAACTTTCTTATGCTTTTATCTTTTGCGTTATTTCATATTTGATTATTACAACACTAACTGTCTACTTTAATACGCTGGGAAAATCTAACACACATTCAAAAAAATAAAAAAATGAACGTTTTGAAAAAACTATATATTACATTATATCAGTCCCAATATTTATTTTAGCAGATATTCAAATTAACAACCTACGACTGACATCAAGCAATATAGTATTAATAAAACTTTATAAACGTACTCTAAGCTTTAATTATATAAAGATCTCAATGTTTATATATAATCTACTTACCTCTTACTTTCCACCTGTAACTCTAGACATTAATACCTAATCAACGACGTTCCTTTCTTCTAAATATTGGTTCAACATCTCCTTAGCATTATTAAGTTCTTTCATATCCTCAAGAAGTGCTCTTTCCTTTTTGTTTTCCTCATTGTTTTCTTCATTGCTTCTGTTGTGTTGATTATCAGGATGATATTTCAGAGCCAGAGGACGATAAGCCTTGTCAAGATCTTTACCAGTCAGTTCATGTAAAACCTTTTTAATATCGCCATCAGTCGGTTCACGTAGTAAAGCATTTTTAAGATCTTCACCAGTCAGTAGTTTACGTAAAGTAGCTTCCCTGACCTCATTAAGTATTTCCCTAACTTTCTCATTTTCTAGCATCTCATTCTCCTCAGAAGAGATATCCTTGCTTTTACTCCTGTTGTCACCCGATTTGTCAGCAAATCTCCCGTGTACCCACACATTTCCGCCAGTCGCTCTAAACCACGCCTCTCCGTCATCTGTTCTCATCCATGCCTTTCCGCCATCTGCTTCCTCCAACCATATACTTGCACTAATCCATTTCAGCCACTCCCACCCGCCAGTAGGATCTCTCAGCCACTCGTATCCGCCAGCAGGATTTCCCAACCACTCCCACCCGCCAGTAGGATCTTCCAGCCACTCCTCCCCATCACTATTCTCCAACCACCGCCGTCCGCGATTCTTTTCATTCAACCACACATATCCACCATCAAGCTCTTTCAGCCACGCCTTTCCGTCAGGCTCTTTCAGCCAGCGTTTACCATCCTTCTCCCTCA
>BNVV01000083.1 GCA_025998355.1 Endomicrobiia bacterium | reverse complement strand
CAATTACAGGCGTTGTAATTGACAAGTTGAAGTGAGGACATAGCGGTTAAAGTTTAAGTTTTAATTTATCATTACTAGTCAAACCACAGTAGCAAATAAAAAGGTAAGCTTTTGTTAAAAAGGATGGCAAGAAACAGAAGATTTTACACCAAACTCACCCGCATCTTTGAAACTACAGTACGGCGCAACCTAAAGTGATTTGACTATATTACACGTCTGCGTCAAACTATTTTGATAAAAAAAAGATACAATTTCTCCAAAAGTAAAGATAACTTTTATTTGCGTAGAAAAAGAGAAAAGAATTTTCAAAAAAATCCAATAAAAATCTTAAAAATAAAAAACTAGTGGTTTTTGGAGAGATCATAAAATGATAATTAAGAAAGATCAGGATACAATCCAAAATTATTTTGAAGATAATTCAGGCGTTAGGGGCTCTAACGCCGATTTTGTCGCAATAGCAGAAACCAAAGACGATATTTCTGTATTTATTGCGCAAATGTCTAAATTGAATACCCCTGTAACTATTGCAGGCGCTCTTACTGGAAATACCGCTTCGGGGCTTGCGTTTGGCGGCGCGATATTGTCTTTAGAAAAACTTAATAAAATGGGCGAAATAGAAAAAATTGATGATAAAAAAGCTACCATTGCTGTTCAATCAGGTGTAAAAATAAACGATGTAAAATTAAAAGCTTATAATGCAGGTTGGATGTATCCTCCTGATCCGACTGAAAAAAATGCGTCTATTGGTGGTAACATTTCAACAAATGCTTCTGGTGGCAGAGGTTTTAAATTTGGTGTAACAAGAGATTATGTTGAAGCATTGAAAGTTGTTTTTTCCGATGGTTCCTGTAGTTTTGTTGAAAGAGGAAGATATTTTGCAGGCAACGATGACATTATAGTTTTTGATACGGATAAAGGCAAAAAACGTGTAACACTTCCTAAATATAATTTGCCTGCTATAAAAAATGCGGCAGGGTATTACAATTATCCAAATGCCGATTTAGTAGATGTTTTTATAGGTTCCGAGGGGACTCTTTGCGTTATTGTCGAGGCGATATTAAGACTTATTCCTCATTTTAAAGAAGTTTTTGGAGGGATAATATTTTTTGAAAAACGAAATGACGCATATGAATTTGTAAATAAAATAAAATTATTATCTAAGAAAACCAAAGAAGAGAATCTAAAAGATTCAGTTAGCGCAATGTCTTTGGAATATTTTGATAAAAATGCGTTGTTTCTTATAAGAAATGACTATCCTGCTATTTGTGAAAATGTTGAAGCGGGTATAATGTTTGAACAAGACATATACGAAGATAACCAAGATATTTTAACAGAAAAGTGGGTTGAAGTTATTGAAAGTAGCAATATAGATTTAGAAAAAGTTTGGTTTGCTTCAAATTTGGAAGAACAGGAGAAATTTAGAATTTTTAGACACAGGATTCCTGAACGTGTAAATGAAATGGTAAAAAAGAATAAAATTCCTAAAGTTGGTACAGATTTTGCGGTACCCGATGGCAAACTTCTAGAAATAGTTGATTTTTGCGACGCTGAATTTAAAAAAGCAGGTATTTTTAATTTAACATTCGGACATATTGGCGAAAATCACTTGCATGCAAATATTGTGGCCACAAGTAAAGAGGAGTATGAAAAATGCAGACAGATGTATGCAAATATTGCAGATAAAGCTGTTGAGCTTGGAGGTACAGTTTCAGCAGAACACGCAATAGGAAAACTTAAACATATTTTCTTGGAAAAAATGCTTGGTGAAAATGGGTTTAAAGAAATGTCGAAATTTAAGAAAAGTTTTGATAAGTCAGGAATTTTAGGACAGGATAATATGTTTCCTAAAAAATATCTTTTACCATAGGGTATCTCTAAAAACCCATGTAGAAATTCTTACTGGTCCAGGGCAGTCTTGCGTTGAAATTGATCTTTTTTATAAACGGCTGCCAGGGCCAATTGTTAATGATCTTACCTCTAAATTCCTTTTGCAAGAAAAAGAACGTATTTTACGTTATGGCTGGACAGATTCTTGAGCTTGAGCTGGCAAAACTTTCTCTTATGTCGTCTCTTGAAGCAGCTGCTGCAAAAAAATGTCACAAACCTTCCGGCTATGCTCGCCGTTTTTGGAGCCATTTTCTTGGAAAAGATGGCGCGATTATAAGTTGTGAATGGGATCTTCCGATGCTTTCTTTAATTGCCGCCAAAGATTTGACAAATACTACAAAAGATTGTTTCGTTGAGGATAATTTTACTACGCTTATGATGACATCTGAAAAAGACAAATTATCCTCTCTGTTTCCTACTTGCTACCGTTGCAACAAAGTATCCATCGCTCTGAGGCCGCCACCCCAAAGTTCTTTCTTTAAATCAACTGCAAAATACTCTAGCGCTGTTATACTTTTGATAACTTGTATTGCTTAGCATCAGGGAGAATTTTGGGCTGCAACTTAAATGGGCAAGTGGATGATTGCCATCTATTCCAGCTTGCTCAAACTATATGTTCGTAGCGTTACTAAATTTCTTTTGTTATTTGTATTTGTAGGCTATTACAACGTTCAAAATTGCCAAATATAGCCTTTCTATACTTTATGGGTGTTACAAAATGATAGTGTATCTTATATGCGCTATGTTGTCCATCTTTTAAGCGTTTCCATAGCCCAATTGTACTACTTTAAGCGATTTGTCGTGGCTTGCTTGCGGAACAATAGCTTAACAATAAAGATGATCAAGTTATCCTATACGCGCTTGCTAAAGGCGAAACAACGGCTGCTACTGGTAAGGATATTTTCTCTTTACTCACCTCTCTTTCTCCTTTTTTTCTTTCCTCCTTGTTATCCTTTGTTTTATCAAATGTCTCTTTCTTTACTCCCATTAATACTAAACCCATTCCATTTGACCTGCCTGCTTTCTTTTTTGTTTCATAGTACTTCCATTGTACCTTTATGTGTTAGTTATGTAAGAGGTTTAATATAAAATTGCAAAAACACGTTAAAAATACAAAAAATCAAAAAATTACCACGGGCAAACATAAGAGAATTTTAATTTTGATAGTTGTTGTTAAAAACTTATTTATTCTCTGCATTTTCTGGCAATATCGACAGCGATGTTGTTAGTTGTCGTGGGCGAGGAGATTGACGATGCGGTGGTGGCGGGCGGCTTAAGGGTTGGCGGCGGTGTAGAAGTCGTTGATGAACTTAGGGCGGTGGTTGACGGGGCACTCGGAGAGGATGGTGATGAAGCTAGAGTGGTCGTCACGGTCGAGGGGGGCGAGGAGAGTGATAAGGTGGAGGCAGGAGTCGTTGTTGAGGCGAAAGAGGATGTCGATGAGTTCGTTGCGGGTGTCGGGTTTATCGTTGAGGCCAGAGAGGACGTTGATGAGGCGGAGGCGATCGTCGGGATTGTTGTTGAGGCCATGGAGGACGTTGATGAGTTGGTTGCGGGCGACGGGTTTGTTGTTGAGGCGATAGAGGATGTCGATGAGGTTGAGGCGATCGGCGGGGTCGTTGTTGAGGTAATAGAGGACGTCGATGAGGCAGAGGTAGTGGATGTTCCTGAGGCGATAGAGGACGTCGATGAGGTGGGAGCGATCGTCGGGGTTGTTGTTGAGGCGATAGAGGATGTCGATAAGGTTGAGGCGATCGTCGGGGTCTTTCCTGAGGCGATAGAGGACGTCGATGAGGTGGGAGCGATCGTCGGGGTTGTTGCCTTGGAGGCCAGCGAAGACGTTGATGAGGCGGAGGCGATCGCCGGGTTCGTCGTTGAGGCGATAGAGGATGTCGATGAGTTCGTTGCGGGTGTCGGGTTTATCGTTGAGGCCAGAGAGGACGTTGATGAGGCGGTCGCGGGTGGCGGCGTTGAGGCCGAAGTTGGAGTTATAGAGGATGTTGATGAGTTGGGTGCTGGCGAGATCGGTGAGGCCGGGGAAGGTGTCGACGAGGTCTTGAGTGGTTAGATTTGGAGTTGGATTTGTAGGGCTAGCTGGAGTTGGATTTGGAGTTGGAATTGAAGCTGGATTTGAAGTTGGAGTTGGAGTTAAATCACTTCCACTTACATCTGCTTTTTGAAGATCGATTTCTGTTTGTGCTTTTGCTTGCGCTTCTGCTTTTGCTCTTTGCGCTTCTTTTATTTCTTCTACTTTCTCTGGAGTAGCAGTCCTTCTGTTTACAAGTCTAGCGTTCTTTTTATCGCAAGAATTTAACGCAAGACCAAACAAAACAATTGCACTCATTACTTTTTTCTTTTTCATCGCTTACTCCTGTTATTTTTCAATCACAATTGTAATTAACAGGTACCCGCATATTTCTTTGATAAAAAGGATTATACTTTAAATAAACTTCTCTTTCCAAAATATACGCATTGTAGCGCTGTCCCTTAAACTAGCCGACCAAGAGTAATAAAAACTTTTGAATATTCTTCTAAAACTCTTAAAGTATCCTTAAACTC
>BNVV01000082.1 GCA_025998355.1 Endomicrobiia bacterium | reverse complement strand
ATCACTGCAAGTTCTGATGCCGTAAGTTCCATTTATATGTCCTTTGCCATTTCAAACCTCATCTGCAGCATCTTTAAGAGTTCTTGGATGCGAACACCGAGCACTTTCTCCATACCAACACAAAGAATTCTTCCAAAAACACTTCTGCAAACCTTCAACAGCACCTATTTTAACTGCTTTACTTGGTAGAAAAATGAAGTGTCCAACCTCTTTTTTTAGAACCGGAATGATTGAACCCCCGAGCAACATCCAATCTGAAAGGGCCAAGCGGAGTCATAATTTTTATTCCAAAACCCAATGAGGAATGCAAATTATTGTTTTCTGATCCTATCTTTAAATTCATATCTTTCCAATCATTCCAAATACCTCCAATGTCATAGAACACAATACCTTGAATAATAGTTTTGTCATTTTGCGGAAATATAGGACATTTGCATTCAATATTCATTAGCCCTTTAATTCTACCGCCAAATTCATCAGAACCTATTTCACCTTTTTCATCATAACCTCTCACTAAGACTACCGAATCATCAAACCTCTCAATAATAGGAACTCGTTTCTGATCTCCATAAGGCATAACCGTACATCCTTCCATATTAATGCTTAATACAAGTTTCCAAAATGTAGGAAAATACCAAGTTGTTTTTGCACCCAATTTTAAAAAATTTACATCTCCGACCAAAAGCCTGCTAGCTAACTGTGCATACAAGCGACTCAAGTTGCCTGTTGAAGGATCAAGATGATAATCTCTTGAGTCGTATACACCATCTCCAATAATACTGGATATATTTGTTTTATCTTTTGGTTTTGACAGACCATAATAATCATTTATCCAATATTTTGCTTCTTCTTTTATATCAAAAAATCTAACATGCTCAAATTTATACCCGCCTGAAAAACTTATGTTTTCGTCTACTCTATGTCCTATTTTACATTCGGCGCCATGTGTTCCTACTTTATAAGCGTCAGTTTTGTTCTTAATATCTTTTTCTTCATTACTATAAGAATATCCCAAAGATAAACTCGCGTTTTTGTTTAAAATCCACGGCTCTCCCCAACTTAACCCATAAGTTTGGTCTTTTTTGCCCAATTGAGTATACGCAACAGCCGTTTGCCCCCGCCCAAGTATGTTCTTATGTTTAACCTGCACTCCTCCAAAAAAATTATGCAAGCCACTACCTCCTGTTCCAATGCTACAGGAAATATTAGCGGCGGATGATTCTACAATATCTAAAGTTAAATCCACAGTATCAGACTTTCCTACAGCACTCTGCTGACATTCGACAGCTTCAATAAAACCCAAATTGCGGAGTTTTTGTATGCTTCCGGCAAGTTTATTGGCCTCCAATAAATCACCTTGTTTTAAAAGAAGCTCTCTCTCTATAAAGCTCCTTTTTGTACTCTTAAGCCCGTCTATATTAATACTACCGACATAAACAGGATGATTTTCCTGTATCGAAAAATTAATATCAATAGTACCATTTGTTGCATCTTTATTAGAACAATTATAATCTATATTGGCATAAATATATCCTCTATTGGCATAGAAATCACGAATATTACCCTCAGTCTTACGAATTTCATCATCGTTGAAAATCTGATTTTTTTTAAGTTTAATCAGCTTTTTAATTTTCTTGTCATCAACACTAAGATTACCACCATGAGTTATTTTACCTATTTTATACTTACTGCCTTCACTGATATTCAAAGTTAAAAATACTTTTGTTTTTTCTTCGTTATATATAGTAGGTGAAGAAACAAGCCTATAATCCATAAATCCCTTCCCTTTATAGAATTCTTCTATTTTGGATTTATCTTCTTCAAGAAGTTTTTCTGAATATGCTTTTTCCTTTCTTATTTTTTTCATAAGTCCAAGAATTTTATTTTTTTTAAAAGAAGTAACACCTTTAATATCAACTCCCCCTACACGAGTTTGACTGTTTTCTGTTATAAGGAACGTTACTGTTATTTTATTCGTATCCAAGTTATCTGTAGGATAGCCTTGAATATGACAGTCACTATAACCATTATCTTTGTAGAGCTTAGATATATCTTTTTTTGTTTTGTCAAATTCCGAATTATTGTAATATTCTCCTTTTTTTAATGAACTTATCTTTTCAAGCTCTTTTGCAGTAAACCCTTTAGAATTCTTACCCTTAAAAATATTAAAAATAATAGCGTCTATTTTGTAGCGTTTTTCAACAACTGTAAAAGTAAGCACTCCCTTGCCTTTATCATAAGAAAATTCAACATTTTCGATAAAATCGAGCGACATTATAGCGCCGACATCTTTTTTTACCGCATCTACTGAATAAGGCTTGCCCCTCTTGAGTTTAGTAGCACGCAAAATTCTTTCTGGTCTTACGTTACGAAAACTCCCTTTGACCTCAACCTTTGTTATCACATCACTCTCTGCGGCACATATGTACGAAGTAAAGAACATCATAAAAAACACCAAAACCCAACGAATTTTCATTAAAAACTCCTAGTCGTAATGTGATTGATATAAACCTTGCGCCCATGTTTTATTAAAAACCGCATAAAAATTCAACACAACGCAGAACCTCATCAGGCAAAACGCATGAAAAAAGTTTCTTAAGGCGACTGGTTTTAGGCTTAAGCAAATTTCATAGACTGCAATTTGATACTGCCTGCGACAATCAAAAATCAAAAAAAGCTTTCATACGTTTGCCGTGAGGATCTCATAATACATCTAACACGTCAATATCTTCTTTGAGCTGCTTTTTTTAGAAGATGAATTAGTCAGCAGAACTAAAAGCAATATGTGAATTTGCAAATAAGCTGCAGACCATGACTGCTAACACAAAAACAACTCCTTTATTTTTGAACTCTTCCGTTATTTTTTTCCCATATGATACGTATGCCTTCCAATGTCAGGTTAGGCAAAATAACCTTTATTTCTTTTATCTCACTAAGTATCAATCCTACCAAACCACCTGTGGCAATTATATGGTTTACTTTTATTTCTTTTTTTATTCTTGAGATAAGTTCTTTTACAAGTCCTACATAACCAAAGTAAAGACCTGACTGAATACATTCTAAAGTCGTCGTGCCTATCGACTTGAAAGGCTTTTTCATCTCTACTTGCGGAAGTTGCGCCGTTTTTAAACTTAAGGCCTGCGCTGAAATCACTGGCCCCGGAGCTATCATCCCACCAACATATCTTCCTTTTAAATCTATACAATCAAATGTTGTCGCTGTGCCAAAATCAATAACAACACAACCGCCGCCGTAAATAGAATATGCGGCAACAACATCTGCAATTCTATCAGCTCCTGCCTCTTTTGGACTTCCAGTCGCAAAAATTAAATCTCCTGAATTTTTATGACTTACAAAAAATGTTTTTTTATTAAAACATTCCTTTATTAACTCCTCAAAAACAGAATTTAAAGATGGGACAACACTTGCAACAGCAACATTACTTACTTTTTTTGCGTCATATCCCAAGCAAAAAAACATATTCATGAGCATTGCTGCATATTCGTCTGAAGTTTGTCCATTTATTGTCGACATTCTCCAAACCTTTAAAGGATTAGGTAAAACCTTTCCATTTTTCTCATCAAATAAACCAACAGTTATATTTGTGTTCCCTATGTCGAGCGCCAAAAACATGGTACCCTGTACCCTTTATTAAAATTAAAGCCGCTTTGCTTTCAACTATGCTTTAAAATATTATTTCCTAAGCTGTCTATTGCGACAATTAACGGCATATCTTTAACTTCAAGTTTGTAAATCGCCTCAGGTCCTAAATCTTCAAAAGCAATCAATTCTGCTTTTTGTACTGTCTTGGAAATAAGAGCCGCAACACCGCCTGTAGCTACAAGATATGCAGAGTTATTCAATTTTATCAAATCAACCACTTCATCAGACCTGTTACCTTTGCCTATTAAGATTTTTACTCCACCTTTTAGAATTCTTGCCGTAAAAATATCCATTCTTGAAGATGTTGTCGGGCCACATGCTCCAATTACTGCCCCAGGCTTTGCAGGTGTAGGTCCACAATAGTAAATTGCAGCGTTTTTTAGATCAAAAGGCAATTCTTTCCCGCAATCTAGCATATCTATGATTCTTTTATGAGCGGCATCCCTTGCTGTATAAATAGTTCCGCTAAACAAAATTTTTTGCCCTGCCTTTAGAGCTTTGATATTTAAAACCAAGTCTTGTAAATTTATTTTCATATTATAACCATTTTTCTTCTGCAAGAATGACACTGAATACTTACAGCAACAGGGAGAGAAGCTATATGCGTAGACTTTGTTTCAATAAAAACAGCTAAAGCCGTAGTCTTGCCGCCCATACCCATAGGACCAATATTTAATTTGTTTATATTAGTCAACAATTCATGTTCTTTGCCTGCGTAAAAATCATTTTTATTTTTACTTACCGTTTCACGAAGCAATGCTTTTTTTGCCAAAAGGCCTACAGACGCAAAGTCGCCACCTATACCAACCCCTACAACTAAAGGAGGACATGCATCTGCACATTTATCATTTATAACACCTAAAACAAACT
>BNVV01000081.1 GCA_025998355.1 Endomicrobiia bacterium | reverse complement strand
CTTGGCATTAGGGAGAACTTTGGGCTGCAACTTAAGCAGGGTAGCGGGTGATTGCCATCTATTCCAATTTGCTCAAACTCTATTTCGCAAGCGTTACTAAATTTCTTTTGTTATTTAGGCTATTACAACGCTCTAAATTGCCAAATATAGCTTTCCTTATACTTACGGCGTTACAAAAATGATAGTGTATCTTACATGCACTATGCTGTCTGTCTTTCAAGCGTTTCCATAGCCTAATTGTACTAACTTTAAGCGGTTTGCGCACAGCAAGCCTTGAGGGCAATAGTTTAACAATCAAAATCAAAGGAGTTTTCATGCGTTTGTCGTACTGCCTATGCTTACATAATTCTTTACTTTAAATTTAAAACGTCCGACATGTCGTAGAGTCCTGGCTTTTTCCCTTTGACCCATCCTGCCGCTCTAACAGCGCCTCTTGCAAAAGTATCTCTAGAGTGAGCTCTGTGAGTTAACTCAATTCTTTCACCCGGACCTGCAAAATATACAGTATGTTCGCCGACAATATCACCGGCTCTTACGGAAAGAACCCCTATCTCATCTTTTTTTCTTACAGCATCTAAAGAATGCCTATCGTAAACGCCTATATCGTCAATATTTTTACCAATAGAAGAAGCTGCAACTTCTGAAAGTTTTACAGCCGTACCAGATGGAGAATCTTTTTTCTTATTATGATGCAGCTCTACTATTTCAATATCGTAGTCAGGGATTTTTTTTGCAACAACTTCAACAAGTTTAAACAAAATGTTGACACCCACAGACATATTTGGCGAAAAAACAACAGGGATGCTATTGGAAATTTCTGCTATTTTTTTTCTCTGATCTTCACTAAAGCCAGTTGTTCCAATAACAAAAGGCGTATTGTATTTTTTTGCAGTTTCTAAATTTTTTAATGCGCTTTCAGGATTTGTAAAATCTATTGCAACATCCGTTTCAGCCAAAAATTTCTCTAAATTATTAACAGAAGTAATAGCAGGGCACCCTGTCCCAATCGCTTTACTCCCGTCATATTCTAAGGCACCAGCTATTTGAATATCAGAATCAATCTTTGCTATCGAGACTATAGCCTGACCCATTCTTCCAGCAGCTCCACAAACAGTTATTTTCATTTAAAAACTCCATTTAATTTGTAGGCAAACATTATATCGTTTGACTATAATAACCCAAAATCTTTCAAGGTTTTTTCCAATATCGCTTTATTTGTTTCTTCCATTTCACACATAGGAAGTCTAAGATCCGGCATACATATGCCAAGTAAAGCAGCGGCAGTCTTTATAGGTATAGGGTTTGTTTCTATAAACATCGACTTTGCAAAAGGCAAAAGTTTATAATGAATCTTCTTAGCTTCGTCCATATTTCCTTTTTCAAAAGCTTTTACAAGAGAAATAACTTCGGAAGGAATAATATTTGACAAAACAGAAACAACTCCTATTCCTCCTATTGACAATACAGGAAGCGTAAGAGCATCATCTCCTGAAATAAGCTCTATATCGGGCACTAAAGCTTTTATGGCATTCATTTGCACTAAAGATCCCGATGCTTCCTTTACACCAACAATATTTTTACAATCATTAAAAAGTTTTGCTATGGTAGCAGGTTCAATATTTACAGACGTTCTGCCTGCAATATTATATAGCACAATCGGAATATCAACAATATCTGCTATCTTCTTAAAGTGCAGATACAAACCTTTTTGAGTAGGTTTGTTGTAATACGGAGAAACCAGCAAAGCTCCGTCGCACCCTATCTTTTTTGCAAACTGCGTAAAATTTATCGCTTCGCTAGTAGAGTTAGATCCTGTACCGGCAAGGACTTTCATCTTTCCTTTCGCGCCTTTAACACAAAATTCCATAATTGACTCATGTTCTTCATAAGACAAAGTAGGACATTCGCCGGTGGTTCCGCATGGCACAATGCCATCTATTCCGTTTTTAAACTGTTCTTCAATCAGCTTTCCAAGCGACTCGTAATCAACCTTACCGTTTTTAAACGGAGTGACCAACGCCGTATATACTCCAGAAAACATAAAACTCTCCTTAGTTGACCATGTATTATTTAAATTATATTTCGACCATTCCCTTAAATGCTACAACAGCAGGACCTTCAAGAATAACATCGCTTATTTTCCCTCCTAAATTTTTTAAAGACACTGACAATTTATCTCCTCCTCTTGCAATTATATTTACAGGAGATTTAGCAAATCCCTTAAGTACTGAAATAATTCCAGAAGCAGTTATGCCTGTGCCGCATGCTAAAGTCTCGTCCTCAACGCCTCTCTCATAAGTACGAACAATAAGTGTATTATCTTTTACAACTTCAACAAAATCAACATTCGTTCCGTCTGGTGCAAAAACTTTATGATGTCTTACTTGTCTACCATATTTAAAAACATCCATTTCTTCGGCACAGTCAACAAATATAACAGCGTGAGGAACACCTGTGTTAATAAAATCCACATTAAGTTCTTTACCGTCAATTTCAATTTTCATATCCCGATTTAAATCTTTAGGATTATATAAGTCCAGTTTAACCCTATTGTGTGACAAAATTTCAGCATTTATAACACCCGCGTCGGTTTCAAATACCATTTTTGAATTTACAACGCCTAACTCATAAGCAAACTTAGCGACCGATCGCCCGCCATTACCGCACATTGAAGCATGGGATCCGTCAGAATTAAAATATTTCATTTTAAAATCTTTAGAAGCGCTTTTTTCAAGCAAAATCAATCCATCTCCGCCTATTGAGTACCTTCTATCACAAAGTTTTTTTGCAAGAAATTCACAATCTTTTTCCGCTATTATATTTTCTCTATTATCTATTAAAACAAAATCGTTTCCCGCAGCTGTAAGTTTCGAAAAATTTATATTCATTTTACTCTCTCTTTAATACAAGCCGATAGCTATATTTCATTTAACAATAAATCTTTATAACTTGCTCTTTTTCTTATTAATACAGCTTTATTGCCATCAACTAAAACCTCAGGGAGCAAAGGCCTTGAATTATACTCTGAAGACATTGCCGCGCCATAAGCGCCCGTACAAGTTACCAAAAGATGTCCACCTTGTTCTATCATTGGAAGCATTCTGTCTTTACCCATAAAGTCTCCGCTTTCGCATATAGGACCTACGACATTTGTTTTAACTTTTTTAGCATTTGTCTTTTTTATAGGCATAATTTCGTGATAAGCCTCATACAATGTAGGTCTTATTAAATCGTTCATACCAGCATCAGTAATAAGGAAACTTTTTCCTCCGGAAATTTTTCTGTATAAAATTTTTATAAGCATATGGCCTGCGTTACCGATTATTGAACGTCCAGGCTCAAAAATAAACTTTTTATCTTTATCAAACACCGGAAACAACTCAAGCATAAGCTGGCTAGGATCTGGAACTTTTTGTCCTTCTTCATACTCAATACCGAGCCCGCCGCCACAATTTATATATTCTAATTTTATACCATTTTTTTCTACAGCATCTACAATTTTTTTTATTTTCTGGGCTGCAAGTTTAAAAGGAGCAATATTTAGAATTTGCGATCCAATATGTGAATGTATACCAACAATGGCAACATTCTTTTTTTTCTTCGCAGTCAAATACGCTTTTACGGCATCTTCGTAAGGTATGCCAAATTTTGTTCCTTTTCTACCTGTAACTATGTAGGAATGTGTATCAGGATTAACATAAGGATTTATTCTGAACGAAATTTTAGCTTTAACTTTCATTTTACCTGCAATATTATCTATTGCGTCAAGTTCTTCAAAAGATTCAATATTAAACATAAAAATTTTGCTTTTTAAAGCATATTCTATTTCCTCCGAAGTCTTACCTACGCCTGCATACACAATTTTTGACGGGTTAAAACCGGCTTTTAAACACCTGTATATTTCCCCGCCTGAAGTTGTATCTGCTCCAGCGCCAATACCGGCAAGTAATTTTAGAATTGCGCCATTCGAATTTGTTTTGCACGCAAAACAAATAAAGCCTCCTTTAGAACCTAAAGCCTTTTTATAGGCTTCAAAGTTTTTTATTATCTGATTTTTTGAGTATATATATGCGCTTGTACCATATTGTTTTGCAATATCTGATAATTTAACTTGTTCAATACACAAATCGTTTTTCTTAAAACGCAACATCCTATCCCCCCTCACCATTTTTTTTAATTATAATGTGCTAGGGCGTGTTTTACCAAAACTTTATACTTATAGTCAAAAAGACGTCTTGATATTAGCAATAAACACATAAAAAATATTTTACAAGAAACAGTTTCTTGTCCTGCCAAAGTAGCCAAAATTTTCAACGATACTGGATTGCTGCTCCATCGCTTCCTTTTTAGTTTATCATCGAGTGTCTTAAGTTGCATGAAACTTTTAGCAAGATGGCGCAAGGTGGTTGAGATCTCTTCGTCATTTCGTCTCTCGCAAAAAGTAAACGAGACGATGACCGGATTCGCTTTGTGAAGCAAACTCAAAAAAGCAATTTATAATCTACACTCAAAACTCAAAGGAACGCAAGTAATTTTGAACTTTTTGCAAATCAAGCCTTTGAGCGAAGTTTGCTTTTGATGGCAAATGAGCAAGAGTTTCGCAAAGCAAAAATTCAAAAGAAAGTTACAACGCACAAAGTATTTTGAATTTAGACAAGG
>BNVV01000080.1 GCA_025998355.1 Endomicrobiia bacterium | reverse complement strand
GATCGTGCGTGAGTTTGAAGTGGGTATTATGCGGGATGCCATAGTTCAGGCATTTGGAGGCGGTAAGAAGTGAATTTCGTTAGTTCAATAACATTGGCCTTTAAGGACGCATTTTCTTCCGGCATGAATGACGCTAAGTCGAGCCTTGCCGATATGAAAGGCGCGCTTGATGAGATCAATCAGAATCAGGAAATGAACCGTCTCGCCGCTGACATGGCCATGATGACCAGCATGACCGATCCCATGCGTAAAGCCCTCTCCGGTGCGCTGGATCAGCCTTCCCGCATTGCCGGGTCTCTCGATTCGGCTTTTAAAGATATTCAGGTGGCATCCGGGAATAATGCGGAGGAGATGGCGGTACTGCGGAAAGAACTCCTTGCCGTGGGGGGCCGGGCGGTGGCCGGTCCTAAAGCGGTAGCGGTGGCGTATGGGGAAATTGCCGGAGGGATCGCCGATGCCTCCTCTCGCATGGAAATTATGAACGCCGCCATTGCATTGGCGGAAGCAAACCAGGCGGACCTTGGCATGAGTACCAATGCCATGATTAATGTGATGAACGCTTGGGGGCTTTCCGCTGAGGATGCATCCATCGCCGCAGATATCCTCTTCCGAACCGCTGATATGGGAGTGGGGTCTCTGGATGAATTCTCTTCGTCAATAAGCCATTTATCGGCCTTATCCGCTTCGGCGGGTGTCGGCCTTGATGAACTCGGCGCGGCCCTGGCTTTTAGTAGCACCAAGGGATTGAGCGCCGCTTCGGCACAGAAGCAGCTTAAGGGGATCATGAATACCCTGATGAGCCCAAGCGAAAACCTGTCCAAGCTGTATGAATCCCTCGGTATTGAATCCGGCGCCGCCATGCTTTCCGAATATGGCCTTGCCGATTCGCTCAGTATTCTCAAGGAGGCCCTGGGCGGGAACGAGGCGGCATTTGCGGACATCATTGGATCGGCGGATGCCCTTACGGTTGCTCTTGGCCTTACTGAAGATGAATACCTGAGTTTCGCGCAGTCTTTCTCCGAAGGGATGATCGGGGTCACCGAAGCGGCGCGGGGGGTACAGCTTGAGTCCATCGAACAAAAGATGGCGCGGCTTCAATCCGTCTCCGATTCCCTTCAGGCGCAGATCGGCGCCGACATAAACGGGATCAAGGGATTCTTCATTGATTTCAAGTTTGGCTTCCTGTCTAATATTGTCTCCCCGGTCATGAGTTCCCCCGTTGGCGGCGTGATTTCAAAGATTGCGGCGATGACCGGCATGGCCGCGAAGGGCATACTGGACATGGGTTCCGGCGCCATGAACGCCGCCGCCCAGATGACTACTCTTGCCGCCAATATTTCCAACGCCGGAGGTTTCGCAAAACTGTTCGGTTCCGGCCTCGGCATGATGAAGACCAGTTTCGGATTGTTGCTCACCCCCCTCAAGGTGGCGGGAAGCGGGTTGGCTACGTTCAGTGCGTCGGTAAAAAGTGTCGGGTTTCTCCAGACACTTAAAACCGGCCTGGTTGGGATAGGGCAAGGAATGGCTAGTCTCGGCAAGGGAATAATAAACACCTTGCCAAAAATGGGCGCATGGATAGCGTCAATGTGGTCCGCCGCCGCCGCGCATATTGCGGCATTCTGGCCGATCTATGCCATTATCGGAGGCATCGCCGCCCTTGCCTCCGGTGTATACCTGCTCATAAAAAATTGGGATACCGTTTCTGCCTTTTTTGTTGGGTTATGGGAAAAAATAAAAGGGGCTTTTTCCGCCGCCTGGGACTGGATTAAGAACCTTATATTTGGCACATCAGATTGGATACTTGCGGCAGTAGCAGTGTTTATGCCGATAGTTGGCATTCCGGCTCTTATCATAAAGCATTGGGATACGATTAAAGGGTTCTTCTCAAATCTCTGGTCCAATGTTACCGGGGGGATTAAAAAAGCATGGAATGCCATACCGGGATTTTTTACCGGGGTATGGTCCAATGTTACTGCGGGAACGACAGCCGCATGGAATGCTATATCCGGTTTCTTCTCCAATACCTGGGAAGGGATAAAAAGGGTATTCTCATCCGCCTGGGAGTGGGTAAAGAACATCCTCTTTGGCACATCGGATTGGGTACTCGGCGCAGCAGCGCTGTTTATGCCCATCATTGGCATACCCGCTTTGATCATAAAACATTGGGATTCCATAAAAGAATTTTTCATAAACCTGTGGAATGATCCCAAAGCAACCATTATGGGATTTATTGACTGGCTCGGCGGAATCGTCGGCCCTATCACCGCGCCCTTCAAGGCAATCGGTGATGTGGCAGGAGGGGCGGTCTCCAAAATTGGCGGATTCTTCAAGGGACTGGTTGGTGGCGGTAAAGAATCAGGATCGCAATTGAACGATGCCTTTGCGGAGGGCATCCAGTCCAACGCCGCCGCTCCAGCCGCTTCCTTCGGCAATTCCCTGCAGGGCATTGGGCGGCAGATGCCTCACTCGGATGCGCAGGAAGGTCCGCTTTCTGAACTGACCTCAAGCGGCCGCGCCCTGACCGACACCTTTGCTTCCGGGATGGACGATTCCGCCCTTGAAAAAAAAGCGTCCCTCGCATTTTCGGCGGCGATGCCGGATGAGGATACATCCCTCGGCTTTGCCCCGGGGGAAGCCCCGCGACAGCAGGGAGGGGGATCGCAGACCATACACATTGAGAACCTTTATCTTCAGGCGGAAGATTGCCGGACGCTGTTTGATTTCATGCGGCAGATCATGCAGTCGGTGAACCGTCCGGAGGAGGCGCCGGTATGATCCTTTCAGTCGATTCCGATGAGGGGATTGTCAAGATTGGTTCCCCGCCTGAAGAACTGCCGGGCATTCTTGAATCTATCGAGATCAATAGTTCCCTGCTTATTGAGAACGCTTCCCAACAGGGCCGTTCCGGTAAAGTTAAGATCGTGCAGGGATGGGATGATGCGGCATTGCTGATTACCATGACCCTCCTCGACGATCCGGGGGCAGAAAAAACCCGATGGGACAGCCTCAAGCAGATAGCCGCGATTTTCAAAAAAGTTTCAGGCGCGGGTAAACCGGATGTCTACACCCTGAACCACCCCATGATCGCCGCATGGGGAATGAAGCAGGTATTATTCGCATCCCTGAAATCCTCGGAGATGCGCAAGCGGAGAGCATTATCCATCAGCATTGAATTTGAGGAATACGATAGTGCCGCCGGGGTCATCCAGGATCGGCAAGGGACTGCGGCGAAGGCAAAAAAAGAAGACCCCTATTCTGCCGCCAAAGCCCCGGTAGTATCAGACCGCCAGCGGCGGGGATTAGGTTCTCTGGAGCAACGCTATGCAAGCCTCTAATCGCCTGGAACATCCGGTTCTTGAAATTGCCATCGGCGGTTCCGCTGTTGACAAGCGGCCCCATGCTTTTTCATTAATCACCGACCAGGGCCTTCCCTCGGTCCTGGCAAAACTCAGTTACCCGCAGGATGTGGCCGCCGGCAAAGCCCATGATCCGCTGACCGTAAGCCTTACGCTTACCGATGAGCGGTACCTGCTTTTTACCGGGGAAATCTTCAGTGTGGGAATACATGGCGCATTCCGTGAATTGGATTTGACTGACGGGTACAAAAAACTGTGCGACACCCGCATCATAAACGCCTACCGGAAAGAAACCGCCAAGGTCATCCTTCAGGATGCGCTGGATCAGGCGGGTATTGAAAAAACAAAAATCACCTGTCCATCGGTCGAAATTGCCCGGTTCTCTACGGAAAAGATTCCTGCGGATATCAGCATTACCCTGCTGATAAAAACCCTTGAGGAACATGGCCACGCCGGACTGCGTTTCTTTTTTGATGATGAGGATTATTTCCGGTTCGGTACCGCCGATGATACCGGGAAAAATGAGGGCATCACTTTTGAATTTGAAACCGGGAAAAACATTTTCAAGAAAGGTGACGGCTGGATAGAAGTCCTTCCCCTGCCAATCCGCCATTCCCAAGAGGTAACCGTTGACGGGGTAAAGCTGATCCCCTTCAGGACAGACCTTTCCGTATCCGCCAGCCGCTCCCGGCTGGTCCTGTGGCTCAAGGAGACGGCATGAAATCGGGGGATAATTTTCTTAATAACCTGCTGAATGCGCTGTTACCCAACCGGGCGGCGCCGGTACTGGCCCGTGTTATGAAAGCCCATGAAGGGGCGGGGAAGAACAAGTACAGCGTGGACGTGAAGGTTCTGAAGGCGGGAACGCTTGAGGAGACGGATCAGGAGATCGCCGAGGTTCCCATCTCACCGATTTGGGCCACCAAGAAAAAGCGCGGCATCTATGCCATGCCCACCGAAGACCAGATCGTGATCGTTGAGTTCATCGGCTGGAACGTGGCCTATCCCTATGTCTCCGGCATTTGGGCAGACGAATACGAAGCAGACGATTTCGGCAAGGACAAGTTTGTCATTACCGATGGGAACGGAATGGTGATCATCATTGATGCTACTGAAAACAGCATTACGGTGGATAACGGTAAAGGATGCACCGCCAAGCTGGAGGACGGTAAAAAAATCACCCTCGACAACGGTAAAGATACCATCAAAATGATAAATGGGGATATCGATATTATTTGTCCAAAGCCTATAGGTATCAACGGCGGTACCGAACCGGAAATAATCCTCATCATCAAAAAAGAAACGCAGTCCGGCGTGGCCATGTTCCTCAAGGGTTTTTATCAGCATTACCCTGCTGATAAAAACCCTTGAGGAACATGGCCACGCCGGACT
>BNVV01000079.1 GCA_025998355.1 Endomicrobiia bacterium | reverse complement strand
TTTTACTAAAGAAGGGCAAAAAAGAAACACATTATTTTGACCTTAACAGAAAACTTGAATTTATATTATTTTATATGTACCATGACCATGAAATAGTTAGTTGAATCTTCAAAATTAAAAGACAAGAAAAGGAAGGTCAATGCGCGCTTAAAAAAGCGCACATTGGACTGTACTTTTCGTTGTTTTAAAGAGAGAGGGAGGACCTGTTTATGTGTGGAATAATTGGTGTTGAAAATAATGATAGTGCTGCTGTTTTAACTGCAGCGGGTCTCCTTACTTTGCAGCATAGAGGCGAAGAGTCCGCAGGCATTACAATAAGCGGCAAAGAAAAAATGAAAACTTTTAAGGAAATGGGTCTTGTTTCAAGAATTTTTAATGAAGAAACATTAAATAAACTTCCCGGAACTGCAGCTATAGGCCATGTTCGCTATACGACTTCGGCAAAAAGTTCTCTTACGAATGCTCAGCCTTTTCAGATAAATTGTATTCATGGAAATATTGCCGTAGCCCATAATGGTAACATTACAAATTTTTTTAAGATAAAACATATGCTTTTGAAGAAAGGCGCAATTTTTAGCCATACTTCCGATACAGAAATACTTCTTCACCTTATCGCTATGTCTAAAGGAAATCTTGCAAATATAGTCGCAGACTCAATTCGTAAACTTGAAGGGGCTTTTTCTCTTGTAATTCTTAAAGACAAAACTCTTATAGGCGCAAGAGACGAGCATGGCTTTAGACCTTTGGCTTTAGGTAAACTAGATAACTCGTATATACTTTCTTCGGAAAGCGCTGCAATTGAAGTTATAGGCGGTACGTATTTAAGGGATATAGATCCCGGTGAAATTATTGTTATAGAAAACGGGCGGATCAAAAAATCTTTCTTTTATAAGAAACCTAAAGAACAAAGTACTTGTATTTTCGAGCAGGTTTACTTTTCAAGATCAGACAGTATAATGTTTGGAAAATCCGTAAAAGAGGCAAGAATAAAGATGGGAGAATATCTTGCCTGCCAAATGAAAAATGTTAAGGCAGATATTGTTATGCCAGTTCCTGATACAGGCTATTTCGCCGCTCTTGGTTTTTCAAGAACTTCAAACATAATGTTTGAAAACGGTTTTGTAAGAAATCACTATGTAGGAAGATCCTTTATAAAACCTTCGCAAAACTTAAGAGATTTAACCGCGAAACTTAAGTTGCGTCCTATAAAGGAAGTCGTTAATGGTAAAAAAATAGTGCTTGTAGATGATTCTATAGTAAGAGGTACAACGTCAAAAAGACTTATAGATATTTTAAGAGAAGCCGGTGCAAAGAAAATACATTTTGCATTGTCTTGTCCTGCTATAATAAGTTCATGTTATTACGGAATCGATACTCCAAACAAAGAACATTTGATAGCAGCCAATAAATCGATAGAAGAAATGAGAAAGTATTTAGATCTAGATAGTTTAACTTTTTTAAGTTTAGACAATCTTGTTAAAGCTTGTTCTTGCGACAATAAAAAAGAAAAGCTTTTCTGTACATCATGTTTTACAGGAAAATATCCTACAAAAATTTCAAAAGAGCGCATATAAAAAAGGCTATTAAAATGACAAAATATATTTTTATTACCGGTGGGGTTGTAAGCTCTTTGGGAAAGGGTATTTCGGGCGCAAGTATAGGTAAACTTCTCCAGCTTCACGGCTTTAAGGTGAATATGATTAAATTTGATCCCTACATAAACGTAGATCCAGGAACAATGAACCCTTATCAACATGGTGAAGTTTTTGTTACGATAGACGGCGCCGAGGCAGACTTAGACCTAGGGACCTACGAGAGGTTTTTAAATATTTACACAAGCAAGGCAAATACAAATACTGCTGGAGATGTTTATAAAACCGTAATCACCAGAGAAAGAAGGGGGGATTACGATGGAGCTACGGTCCAGATTATACCTCATATTACTGACGAAATAAAGAGACGTTTTGTTGCGTTAAAAGACGATTGTGATATTTCTATAATTGAAATCGGAGGGACTGTTGGGGATATTGAAGGGCTCCCATTTATGGAAGCCACAAGGCAGTTTCAGCTTGAAAATAAAAAAGAAGATATTTTTAGTATTCATGTTACTCTTGTTCCTTACATTTCAGGCGCTCATGAATTAAAAACAAAGCCTACGCAGCATTCTGTTAACAAATTAAGAGAAATAGGTATTTCTCCAGATATGATAATTTGCAGAACGGAACACCATCTTGACGAATCGTTAAAGAAAAAAATTTCTCTATTTTGCAATGTTAAAGAGGAAAGTGTTATAGAAGCGATAGATGCTTTTTCCATTTATTGTATTCCAGAAGCTTTTTATAATCAGAAAGTAGATTCTCTGATTATTGAAAAACTTAATATAAAACCTAAAAAGAAATTTGATAGAACATGGTTTGCAAAAATAAAGTCTCTTTCGGAATTTGATAAGACGATTAAAGTTGCAGTTGTCGGTAAATATGCGTATTTAAAAGATGCCTATAAATCTATTGACGAATCGTTAAATATCGCTGCCGGTGAGTTAAAGGCAAAGACGGAAATAGAATACCTTGAAGCTGAAGATAAAGATTTAGTTAAAAAATTAAAAAATTATGACGCTATTTTGGTTCCTGGAGGGTTTGGAAGTAGAGGTGTTGAAGGAAAGATAAAAGCAATAACCTATGCTAGAGAAAACAAAATTCCGTTCCTTGGTATATGTTTAGGCATGCAATGCAGCGTTGTAGAGGCGTCTAGAAATTTAGCAAAACTTAAAGACGCAAATTCCACGGAATTTAGCGAGACTACAAAATATCCCGTAATAAAAATTCTCGAAGAGCAAAAAAGCGTTAAGTACAGAGGCGGTACGATGAGGCTTGGTAATTACAAATCTGAAATAAAGAAAAATACTTTAGCGCATAATTTATACAAATCTACCAAAATTGAAGAAAGACACAGGCACAGATACGAAATGAATCCCGAATTTATTGGCGTATTGGAGAAAGCTGGGCTTTTTGTATCTGCGTATCATAAAGGAATTCTTCCTGAAATTGTTGAGATAAAAGATCATCCATTTTTTATTGGCGTACAGTTTCATCCGGAGTTTGCCTCAAGACCAATGAAAGCACATCCTCTCTTTAAAGGTTTTCTTAGCGCAGCTCTAAAGAAAAAATAAAATTTTTTGGGCGGTAGAAAAGAAGGTAGTGATAAAACTAAAAACAATAGACCTTTTTCCAAATTATTCACAAATAAATTCTAGACTATAGGAATAAAAATAAAATGGCAGATAAAATTGAAATAAATAATGAATTTAAACAAGCGCACGAACTTATAGACAAAAGTAATGATTGTATTTTTGTTACAGGTAACGCAGGTACGGGAAAAACTACATTTTTGCGTTATTATATTACACGTGCAAACAAAAAAACCATAGTTCTTGCTCCGACCGGAGTAGCGGCTCTTAATTGCGCGGGAGAAACACTACATTCATTTTTTAACTTTAAACCTGACGTTACTCTTTCAAAAATCAAAAAGAAAAAACTTTCAGAAAAATCCATATATAAAAAAGTTGAGACAATTATTATTGACGAAGCATCAATGCTTAGGTGTGATATTTTGGATTGCGTAGATAAATTTTTAAGGTTAAATAGAGAAAAACATCAAGAGCCATTTGGCGGAGTTCAAATGGTGTTTATTGGCGATCTAAAACAGCTTCCTCCTGTAGTAAAAAAAGAAGAATATCATATATTTAATTCTGTGTATAAATCGCCTTATTTTTTAAGTGCACATTCCCTTAATGAGTGTATGCTTCACACTGTTGAACTTAAAAAAATATACAGACAGCAGGACAACAATTTTGTGGAATTACTTGCCGCGGTGCGAAACGGCACTGCCAGTAACAACGATCTTTATGGACTTAACAAAAAAGTTTCATCGCAGGTTTTAGATAAACCTATGGCTGTATATCTTACGACGACAAATAAAAAAGCAGCGTTTATAAATCATCAATATCTTTCAAAAATAAAAGCAGAACAGGCAATTTTTTTTGCAGAGACTGAAAATATAGACAAACATTCAAAAGCCTTGCCTGCAGAGCTGGAGCTTGTTATAAAAAAAGGAGCACAGGTAATGATGGTTAATAACGATGCAAAAGGTAGATGGGTTAATGGAAGTATTGGGATAGTTGACGATATAAAGAGCAGCACTTATTCGGACAAAGTTTTGATACATGTAAAATTTCCAAATAAGAGAATAGAATATGTGGAACCTTATAAATGGGAATTATTCAGATATAGATGGAATGAAAAGCAAGAGCAAATAGAAACGGAAAGCGCAGGTTTTTTTAAACAGTATCCGCTAAAACTTTCTTGGGCTGTTACAATACACAAAAGTCAGGGGAAAACTTTTGATAACGTTATTATAGACATGGAGTGTGGTGCATTTGCTCCGGGGCAATTATATGTAGCATTAAGCCGTTGCACGTCTCTTGATGGTATAACCCTTTCAAGGCCTATCACCAAAAGGGATATTATTGTCGCAAAAAATCAATTTTAGCATACAATAGTTCTCAAGTAAAAATGAGTGAGACATTTACATACGCTAAAAAGTTAATTAGAATATCTTTTGACGTAGACAAGAAGTTGAAAGCGAAATCAAAACAAATACTTATTTTTATCAAACGGAGAAAAATGTATGAAAGGAACAAAGTAATTTAAGTAGACTGGCAGAAAAAAGAACGAGGAATGTATTGGCAATAATAGCAATGTTTGCTTGCAC
>BNVV01000078.1 GCA_025998355.1 Endomicrobiia bacterium | reverse complement strand
TTTGGCGGTTTCGATGGCAACGGTGATATCGGTGAGACCCGAGTGGTTTTGCTTGTGCTTGTTGTGGTGCTTCTGGTGATGATGAAAACGAGCTACTTGAAGACGCGCCAGATGGTGTGATGATGATAACAAGGATGATGAGCTTGATGAGGATGAAGATGAACTTGTTGAGTGTTGTGGGGTTAGTAGTGGTGATAGTTGCGGTAGTTGTGATAGTGGTGGTAGCGGTGGTAAATTTTGCTGGTTCGAGCTCGAACTATTCGAGTTTGAGCGTGGACTTAGAGATGAGCCTGGACCACTCGGTAAAAAAAACGCTGTGCTGATGTGGCGTCTGCTTGCGCTTTTTCTGCTTCTTTTATTTCTTCTATTTTCTCCGGAGTAGCACACCTTCTGTTTACAAGGGAAGCGCTCTTTTTCATCGCACGGGCTAAATGCAACAAATATGCTTAATGTTGCTTTTACTGTTTTTGTGTTCATAGACTTTCCCCCTGTTTTTTGCCATATAATCACTTCACCGCCTAGCGAGGTTGTTTGGAATCAGCTGTCCGAGAGATTTTTCATGCGCTTGTTGCGTTGAACCTTTGCGTTGACAAAAGAGCTCAGTTTATAGTAGACAGTATACATTGGCATTTAGATGCAATGTTTAGATAGGAATAGTATATTTAAGAAAGCAACAATCTAGAATATGAGCATAACGAGATAGCCAACCTATATTACTCTGACAGCAAATTAAAGACAAAAACTTAAGTAGATTGGGTTTATACGTCAAAAAGAGTAAAAATGAAATTAAAAGAAATTTTATTGGATTTATCGGTTGAAAATATGATTGTTTTAGGAAACGTAGATATACACGTTTCCGGAGTGTCGTATGATTCAAGAACAGTTGGTAAAGATTACGTTTTTTTTGCGCTTCCCGGCCATAATACTAACGGCAGTAAATATATTGACGAAGCAGTAAAAAGGGGCGCTTCCGTAATTATTAATACTTTAAAAAGTGATACGATTTCAGTGACACAGATAGTAGTTGATGATATTTTTATGTTTATGTCTGTTTTTTGCGCTAAATTTTATAATTATCCCGACAGAGAATTAAATGTTATAGGTATAACCGGAACAAATGGTAAGACCACAATCACCTATATGATTGAAAGCATATTTGCCAATTCAGGCATAGAATGCGGAGTTACGGGTACTGTTAATTACAGGTACAAGAATAAAATTATAGAAGCCGCTAATACAACACCTCAATCTCTTGATATTTATAAAATTATGCGAGAAATGGTGGACAATGGTATTAAACACCTTGCTATGGAAGTGTCTTCGCATGCTTTAAGTTTAGGCAGAGTCCACGGGATAGATTTTGATATGGCTATTTTTACAAATTTAACGCAGGATCATTTGGATTTTCATAAAAATATGAATAGCTATTTCGAAGCTAAATCAATGCTTTTTAGGGGTCTTGGAACAGGAACAAAAAGAAATAAAAAGTATGCTATAATTAACGTCGATGATAAGCACGGAAAAAAACTTTCTGAAACAGAAGTTGATGCCGAAATAAAGCTTTATTCGACTGTTGAAAAAAATAGGGCTGATTTTAAAGCCGAAAACGTTGAAATCACAGGTAATGGCAGTAAGTTTGACCTAATTTTTAACGATGATAAAGCAAAAATAAGTATAAAACATATCGGATTACATAATGTATACAATGCTTTAGCCGCTTTGGCCGCGTCTGTTTGCTCTGGAATTACGTTTAATAAGGCTGTTGAAGGTTTAGGGAATTCAAAACAAGCGCCCGGAAGGCTTGAAAGCATTAACGCAACAGATATCGGTTTTGATATCATCGTCGATTATGCTCATACTGATGATGCCTTGAAAAATGTCTTGCAAACTATAAAAAAGATTAAACCTAAAAGAATTATCACAGTGTTTGGCTGTGGAGGCGATAGGGATAGGGCAAAAAGGCCGTTGATGGGGAAAACTGCAGTTGAAATGAGCGATTTTGTTTTTGTAACGTCAGACAATCCTAGGACAGAAGATCCCAATAAAATAATTCTTGATATAGAAGTTGGAATAAAAAGAGTTTACAAAACAAATTATAAGGTTGTGGTCAGTAGAGAAGAAGCAATAAAAGAAGCGGTTATAATGGCAGACAAAGGCGACATTCTTTTAATCGCAGGAAAAGGCCATGAAGGTTATCAGATTATAGGTAGTGAAAAGATACATTTCAACGATATTGAAGTCGCAAAAAAATATATTGAATTAAAAAATGCGCCACAAGGGGTAGAACAAAAGGAATTTACTTTTTAATGGAAGATTTTTATCTTGCAGAGTTGATACTTGCCATAAACGGAAGGTTTACAATAGGAAGTCCTAATATTTTAGCAAAAGGGGTTTCTATAGATTCAAGAACAATAGAAAAGGGTGAAGTGTATTTTGCCATACAGGGAAATCGATATGATGGGCACGATTTTATAGGCGAAGCAATAGAAAAAGGCGCTTCTTCGGTGGTGTATTCAAGAGATGATGTTGATTTGGTAAAATCTTTTCCAAAACTTCCTTCAATAATTAAAACTGACGATACTCTAGTTGCTCTTGAAAAACTCGCTAAAGCATACAGATCAAAATTTCAAAATATAAAAATAGTTGGTATTACAGGTTCTAATGGAAAGACTACTACAAAAGAAATATTGACTTCAATTTTAAGCATTAGAGGAGAAACTCTTTCAAATAAAGGAAATTTAAACAATAGAGTAGGCCTTCCTCTTTCAATGTTTAATTTGACCCAAAGCGTTGAGTATGCAGTTTTTGAAATGGGAACATCACTATATGGCGAAATTAAAATATTATCGGATATAGTAAAACCTGATTTGGGTATTGTAACAAACATAGGATTTTCGCATTTAGAAACTTTCCTTTCTCCTGAAGGTGTATTTAAAGAAAAGAAAGTTTTATATGAGAGTGTAAAAGAAAGCGGTTATGTGATTATAAATAATGACGATAGATATTTAAGAACAATATCAAATGCCGGAAATAGAAAAATTATTACGTTTGCTTTGGATACAAATGCAGACATTTACGCAAAAAATATAACTTTACATCAGGATCAAGCGGTTTTCGATCTTTTTTATAAAAAAATATTTGTCAAAGTTTCAATGCCGGCAAAAGGCAGGTTTAATATCGCAAATGCTTTGGCAGCAGCGTCTTGCGCAATAGGATTTGGGTTTTCTCTTGAAGAAATAAAAAAAGGAATAGAAAAATTTATACCTCCTAAAATGAGAATGGAAACGCTTACAACATCCGGAGGCGTTATTTTAATTAACGACGCTTATAACGCAAATCCGTCTTCAGTTAAGGAAGCAATACAGGCAGTAATGCAATCCTACCCTGGTAAAGAAATTAATCTTGTTCTTGGCGATATGCTTGAACTTGGAAATAAGTCTTTGGATTATCATTTTGAATTAGGAAAGTTTATTAATAGTCAAAATGTAAAATCTGTTAGTCTCTACGGTAAAATGAGTTTCAATACAAAAGAGGCTTTAACTGCTAAAAATGTTTTTTATTCAAAAGATTCACATGCTCTTTTGAGAAATCTCAAACAGCTTCCGGTTGATAATAATTCCTTATTTTTATTTAAAGCTTCAAGAGGAATGAAACTAGAAGACACTTATACAAAATTTTATAATACTTTGGAAAAAAAGAGGTGACGGATGCTGTATCATATTTTTTATCGTTTAAGCGATATTTTTACTCCTTTTAATATTTTCAAGTATATAACTTTTAGAGCCGGCGGAGCAATTTTAACAAGTCTTTTAATTTGTTTTATTACAGGACCTTACATTATAAGAAAACTGACAAAATTCAAAATAAAACAAGTAGTAAGGACTGATGGCCCCGCTACGCATTTAGCTAAAAGTGGAACTCCCACAATGGGAGGTCTTCTTATTTTGTTATCGGTAATCACATCAACGCTTTTATGGGCAAAACTTGATAACAAATTTATTATATGGCTGTTGATAGGAACTGTATGGCTTGGTTTTTTGGGTTTTTGTGATGATTATTTAAAGCTCAAGAAAAAAAATTCAAAAGGACTCTCCATAAAAGGAAAACTTTTTGGACAAATAATTTTCGCTGCATCGCTTGCATCGTATTTAACTCTTTTTCCGCCAAATCCTACATTTGCAACGTTTGTAAATGTCCCTTTTTTTAAAGGTTTTTTTATAAATTTTTCTTTTTCATACATACTGCTTGTAGTAGTTATTATTGTTGGCAGTTCTAACGCTGTTAATTTAACAGATGGATTGGACGGACTTGCTATAGGAAATATAATTATTGCTGCTTTCGCTCTTGCTTTGTTTGCATATTTTGCGGGGCATTTTCAAATAGCAAATTATTTAAAGATTATTAATATTTCAGGAGCTGGAGAAATATCAGTGTTCTTGCTTGCGGTTGTGGGTGCGGGTCTGGGATTTCTGTGGTACAACTCTCATCCCGCGGAAGTTTTTATGGGTGATACAGGAAGTTTATTTTTGGGCGGTGTTTTAGGAATGGTAGCGATATTTATAAAACAAGAACTTATTTTGCTTATCCTGGGAGGCATTTTTGTAGTCGAAGCGTTTTCAGTGCTTATACAAGTGTTTTATTTCAAAAGAACAAAAAAGAAAATATTTAAGATGGCCCCAATGCACCATCATTTTGAAATGCTTGGTTTACCAGAAACAAAAGTTACAATAAGATTTTGGATGATTGGAATAATTCTTGCAATATTGTCCTTCGCATCGCTTAAATTGAGGTAATGATTAATAGACCTTCTTTTCCAAACTTATAAATACAAAATTGCAGAATGTGTCAAAATACAAAAAAAAGAAATCGGGTGCGCTCCTTATTATTTTGCAGAAAGTTAATTTTTAAGCAAGGTAAAAAATTGGCTTTAGTTTGAAATTGACAGAAAAGAAATCCATGAAACTAGTTTTGATAACATATCTACAAGCGATATTGTAGCTATACAAGATTAG
>BNVV01000077.1 GCA_025998355.1 Endomicrobiia bacterium | reverse complement strand
CATTCTAGCTCCTGCAACTGACAATTTTGTTTCTGTCTCTTGCGGGTTTGTTTTGTCTGTTTTGTAGTTTGACTTACTTAGACTTCCCCCAGCAAATGCTTCTATATGCTTTTTGCGCTTGTCAAGTAATCTTTCTTGCTCTTCTAAAGCCCTTAATATACAGTCCAGTCCATCGTTTGTCAGTAAAATTCCTGTTCCATGTCCAATGCACAGTGCTTTTGCTCCAGGTGCTATGCTCTTTTGCGCTAGTGTGGCTACTAAATCTTTTCCTTTGCCACTAGCTCCTCCAGCAGCTTGTGCTAGGCTACCACTACCAGCTCCTTCGCCACCAGCTGTTGTTGCCAAATCTTTGTTGTCTGCTATTTCTAAATCCCATTTATACACCACTGGGCCAGTGTTTTTAGACTTGCACTCTTTGCTTATTCCGTCAAATCCTTGCAGACTGCGTATCAATGTATATTTTGTTCCTTTGTCTATTACTCCCTTAGAGCATATGGTTATGTTGGTTTTTAGGAGTTTTACGGGGCAAGGGTCAGTATAGCCATAGTCTAGTGGTCTATTATCAATTTCGCCTTCCGGGAGTTGTTCGTATCTGTAAAGTTTATACCAACTGCAACCGCCATCTCTTGCTGTCAAAATTGGCTCTTGGGGCTTTACATATTGCGGCAAGTAAAATTCATAATTTTCAAAATTACTTATTCCTTTTACTGCAATTGCCTTTGTTTCTTTAATAATTAATGTATTGCCTGTAAATGCGTCAGAGCTCTCGTTAGCACCAATGCCCCCGCATAGTATTGTTTTGTTTCCAAATTCTGGGGTCCCTGCGACAGTTACTGTGTTACCAGTGGCATTGCCCTTGTCTTTGCCATAAACAACACCGCCAGAAACATTTTCTTCAACCCTTCCGCCATTAATTATAACGTTATTATTTTCTGCGTTTCCGTTACCGTTAACAAAACCGCCATGAACATTTCTTTCAACCCTTCCGCCATTAATTATAACTTTATTGTTTTCTGCGTTTCCTTTACCGTTAACACGACCGCCATGAACATTTTCTTCAACCCTTCCGTCATTAATTATAACTTTATTGTTTTCTGCGTTTCCTTTAGTCTCAACAAAACCGCCAATAACATATCCGCCAACGGTTGCGCCAGTGATTGTAACCTCATTATTTTTAACATCTCCATGATTAGAACAACCACCAAGAACATTTTGTCTAATTGTCACTTTGTTTTTTATAAATACTTTATTATCAGAAGCTGTTCCATTTTTTGTATATCCGCCACAAACATAATTTATATTGTTTCCTGCATTAATTTCAACTGTATTACCCTCAACATCAACACCTCTTAAGGCAAAAGAACAGGCGCCTAAAATGTCATTATTGTTAAAATCGCCTCCGTTTACAATAATTTTGTTGCCTGTCATCGATGTAAAAGGACTACCAACATCAATAAAGGCGCCGCTTGCATCTCCAACTTTTGCTCCTTCTTTGATAATTAAAGTATTATTGTTTGGGTCTAGGGGAAATATGTCAGCATCATTCACGGTTCCATTCGGTTTATCAGAATTACCAGCGACAAAAGGGAAAGCTCTCCGTCCATCACGAATAACAGGAGTAAGAGCAAAGTCAATCGTTATTGTATGCTCTCCTAAACAAATGCTAGTGCAAGCAAGCATTGCTATTATTGTTAATGCATTCCTCGTTCTTTTTTCTGCCAGTCTGCTTAGATACTTTGTTCTTTTCATACATTTTTCTCCTTTTGATAAAAATAAGTATCTGTTTTGATTTTGGGAAAACGTCTAATAAATACCTCACTATCACCCCTTTTTTTTTGAAAAAAGAGGAGCTGCCATGCTACAAAAATCAATACCCGCGTCAAGCTACACATATCACCTCTTTTGCGAAAAAGGGAATTTGCTGCAAAATACCAAAACAAACTCAAGAATTGACAGCGGAATTTACAGCGGCTTTAATAGTTTTAGAGACACCGGTAGTGTTTACTTTCTGTTTTTAAATGCTTTTAAAGTATTTTCTAAAAGCATTGTTATAGTCATAGGACCTACGCCTCCCGGCACAGGTGTTATTTCTATATTCATATTCCTAACTGAATCAAAATCAACATCGCCAATTAGACCATCAACTGTTCTATTTATTCCGATGTCAACAACTACGGCTCCGTCTTTGATAAATTCTTTGTTTAAAAATTTCGGTTTGCCAATAGCTGCAACAACAATATCTGCGGTTTTGCAAATCTCTTTTAAATTTTTTGTTTTAGAGTGCGCCATTATAACCGTTGCATTGTTTGCAAGTAAAAGCATAGAAAGTGGTTTGCCTACGAGATTAGATCTTCCTATAACAATTGCGTTTTTACCTTCTATTGGTATGTTTGATTTATACAGCATGTATATAACACCAAGCGGCGTACATGAAACCAAAATATTTTTTTTAATTACTTCGTCCCAGTTTTTTGATAAATTAAGGAGACCTGCGTTGAAAGGATGCAATCCGTCAACATCTTTTAAAGGACTTATCGCATTGATACAGTCTCCAGCCTCTCTGCTGTTTGGAAGAGGAAGCTGCAACAAAATACCATCGACTTCAGAATTGTTATTTAGCTCTCCTATCAAATTAATAATATCCTCGTTAGACGAGTTTCCGCTAAGGTTATGATGAAAAGATCTTATTTGCGCATCTTCGCATGCTTTAATTTTTGACTTGATATAGACTTGGCTTGCAGGATCGTCGCCCACTAAAATTGTCGCAAGACCCGGCGTTTTTCCTGTTTCCCGCTTAATCTCATTTACTTTTGTTTTTATTTCTTCTCTTCTATTGTTTGATATTTTCCTACCGTCAATTAAATTCATTTTTATCTCAAATATTGGCGTATCGTTAAACCGGAACTACTTTGTCCCAAGCCTAACCACGCACGAGTGTACATAATATTTCAACATTTTGCAAATGTATGTAGGATCTCACAGCATATTGGACTTTTGTCAAACAAAGACAAACGGATTAAAACAACGATGGACTTTTAATAAACGGCATATTTTTATATATAAAATCATCTTTTTGCGGTTTGCTGTATCTTTAACTGCAAACCTAATCTTAAACGACAAAAAACAGTCCACAATATGTGTTTTTAAATTTTACAAAAAAGGGAAGTGCCATACATATTAACTGATTCGTATTGTCGGGGATTTCTGTTTTCTTTTAGCGGTAAGTAGTTTTATATCGTTGATGCCTTTGCTTAAAAGTATTTCTTTGGCCGTTTTCATTGCAATATCGTGCGTATTGTGGTGTTGGCTTATATGCGCTAGAAAAACATACTTTAGACTGTCTTTGCTTGTAGAAAGTTGCTTAATTGCACAAATAGCATCTGCAGCGTCTTCATTTGATAAATGTCCCCAACTACTTGCCGTCCACTTTTTATTATCATAAGGTCTAAAACTTAAATCTAACATCATTCTATTATAATTTGACTCTATGACTAAAATATTACTGTTTATTAATTTTTTTATGATAGCGCTGCAGATTTTTCCGGTATCTGTCAGATAACCTATCTTATATTTTCTTGCATTTAGTGTGGAAGAAAAAGTAAACCCAAACGTGTGGGAAACATTTGCATCTTTGTGGTAAGCGTCGAAAGATTCTACAAGAATATTTTGAATTTCGACATTTTTGTAAAAAGGTATGCTAACACATTCCTCAATTTTACTACCATATTTTTTATAGATATCTTCATAAGAGTCTTCATGTAAATAAATCGGAATATTATTTTTCCAAAGAAGGCCAAGCCCAGAAGCGCTTAAATGATCAGTATGTGCATGCGTTATGAATGCTGCTGTTAAATTTTTAGGGAGAAGTCCTAATTTATTAAGATTTTCGACCACATATTTAGAACTGCAGCCACAGTCAATTAAAACAGCGGTTTTTTCGTCCCAGATTACTGAGCAATTACCGCTTGACCCACTTGCAAGGATACAAAAATTTAAACTCAAAGTTCTTCTGCCACTTTTTCTATGGTTTTAACTGCTAAATCAATTGTTGAATTTATGTCTTTAGTATTGAAAACAGATGTTGGCGCGTGAATATACCTTGTAGGAATGCTTAAAATTCCCGTGAGAATACCTTCCCTGTTTGTGTATACTATAGCGCCGTCGGTCATACCTCCATCGATTATATCTATTTGATGTGGAATATTATTTGCAAGTGCGACTTCAAGCATAAGTTTACGAACTTTCTGAGGAACTATAGTTCCTCTCCCAGAAGCTTCTATCATGGTTATGACAACACCTTTCCCAAGTTTTAAATCTGAAACTTTTTCTTCGATTCCGGGCATATCACCTGCAACAGTAGTGTCGATAATAAGGGCAAAATCAGGATTGATTTTAAAAGAAGAAGTCTTTCCACCTTTTAGACCAACTTCCTCTTGCGCAGTAGCGCATGCGTAAATCTCTGCGTTAAGATATTCTATTTTTGCAAGCGCTTCCATCACTTTTAACATAGCATAACAACTTATTCTGTTGTCTGCTGCTTTACCATAACAAAAGTCACCATTTAATACGCCTGCGTTGGGTTCAAAAATTATTTGGTCGCCTATATCTAAAACTTTTAATACTTCATTCTTTGATGAAAGACCTACATCTATAAACATATTTGTATACACAATAGGTTGTTTTGTTTCTTCGGCCGTCATTAAATGAGGAGGTTTTGTTCCTATTAGTCCTGTTATAAATGCGCCTTTTTTATTAATAATTTTTACTATTTTCCCGGGGAGAATAGAATCATTTATCCCGCCGACTTTAATGAAGTATATGTATCCATTTTTATCGATATGTTTTACAACCATACCAATTTCGTCCATATGAGAGGCAATCATTATTTTCTTTTTGCCTTTGCTTATTTTTCCAATAACATTTCCAAAATTATCGGTCTCAACGCTTGTGCATATTCCAGAAAGAGCATTTGTTATAATTTTTGCGACATTCTCTTCATAGCCCGAAATTCCGTCAGACATCAATAGACCTCTTGCATAACTAAGTATTAAATTCAGAATTACAAATACCTGCAATCAAGTTAAATCGCAGTCCAAAGCGTCTTTTGCTATTACTTATCTATCTTTTTAGACTATTTTGAACCTTTT
>BNVV01000076.1 GCA_025998355.1 Endomicrobiia bacterium | reverse complement strand
TGTCTCTGAACACCCACTGAACTGTCTCTGAACACCCACTGAACTGTCTCTGAACACCCACTGAACTGTCTCTGAACACCCACTGAACTGTCTCTGAACACCCACTGAACTGTCTCTGAACACCCACTGAACTGTCTCTGAACACCCACATAGTTTTTTTTATATCGTCTAAAAAACCAAAAGTACGAGTGCTAATATTATAATAGTATAACTATATAATAATATAATAGTGCAACTAATTAGATAATGCAATATATACACGTATAATCCGATAAGTTGTATATGTATATATACAAAACGGTTTTGCAGCCGCTTATTTTAAAAAGCGACTAAAACCTAAAAGACCTTGAAAGACACTAGGCAAAAGAAAAACATGAATGTAGAAACATCTTTATAACAGCTTAGCTTAAAGACGAGGCAGTCCACAGTATGTGTTTAAGTTTCTACCTACTGGTGCAATAAACAACCACGCTAAAAGCAGCAAGGACTGCCTCTAACGACAACGGATTTGGGGTGGGTGGAAAACTTAACAACCACGGCAACGACTTGCTTTTATGTGTTGCTAACGCAAAACATCCTACACAGTTTCTTTTAAATCAACGACACTATTGAACGTTAAAGTAAAGTCTAACGGCTGTAAAAGCAATTTTTTCTCTTAAAAGTAAGACGTTCTAAATTACAAAAGCTTTTTAAGGCATGTAGAAGCCTTAATTTAAAGACTTTAAGCTTTAAAGGCAAACTTTTCCCTGTAAGTTAAATAATTTAGTTAAATAAAGGCATTATGAAGCTTTTCAAGGCTATTAAATATAAAAATAACGACAACGACTTGCTTTTATGAAGTTTTTAGACTTTTAAAAACGACTTGCTTTTGCGCGGTGTAACTTATAGTAAGGTAGCGAGAAACTTGTGATAATTTGGTGGTAATTGCCGTTGTTTATTGTTTAGTAACGAATTTTTTTTGCTAAATCTGGTGAAATCTTTTATTTTCTTCTTATTTTCCATAGATATAAACATTCAAACAAATTTATGTTTAAAAACTTAGGCAAATTTAAGAATAATTTTGTACAATGCTTGGAATCAATTTGTTAATGTTGGTAAAAAAGTTGTATAAAAGTTGTATTATTACCAAAGTAGAAAGGTGCATATGTTTGTAAAGGGACACAAGAAATTTGGCGGATGGACATCAGAGAGTAAAGAGAGACGTAGACGAGTATCTGATATGTTTTATAACGTTTATCACGGTATCGGTGGCGATGAAGCGTTTGCAAAATGGGCTTCAAAGGAAGAAAATAGAGGTCAGTTTTACAAGATGTATTCTAAACAGCTTCCCCGTAAAGTTACGGTATCAGGTTCAGAAGATAACACGACACCAATAAATATAAACGTTCATCCAGATTTATTGAAAGTTTAAAATGTCGTTTGAGTTAACGGCCAAGCAGCTCAAAGTTGTACAAATGATTGCTAACTGCATTTTCTTTTCTTTGGTTCTTTCTTTTCTTTTTTTTGACCTGTGACGATTACATGCCTAAAGGCAGAAGAAGTAGCGGCATCGCTTCCCATTGCGGTCGCTTGCCGCCTTCATGCTTTTTAACTGTTTAAAAGCAAAGTAATTGTTTTTCCTTTTTTATTTTTCACTTAGATCGTGGCCAGTTTTAATGAACTTATTTCTGGTTGCAATCCGTGTTGCCAGTGTGTCCGCTTTGATTTCATACGTCTGATGTAAGGTCTCCGTACGAATGGGAAAGATGGGCACGCTGGCGGCCTCATGAATCACGACATACCAAAGGTTTAAGATGACAAACAAAAAGGATGGTATTGTATCAGTCACAACTAACGCTAGGACGCCCAAAGGTATAGAGAAGGCTACAGCGACACAGATAGTAATGGAAACGTTTTACGCTTTAGGCGGCAAGGAAGGATTTGCACAATGGGCGAAACGTAATCCTGATATATTTTACACGAAGCTCTTTCACAAATTAGTACCACAAGCAGTTGAGTTGTCAGGGGCAGCTGATAACGAAAGACCAATCAACATTCATTTACCTGCCGAAGCAGCTAAAATATGATGAATTCAAATGTTGTTTTAAGTAACGATCCTAAGCCTTACCAGCTTACTACAAAACAGCTTGAAGTGCTGAGGATGATAAGTGACGCACCAGCGACGTACGTAGATGAGACAGGGCAAACAGTACAACATAAAGCTTTAGAAGTTCTTTTATACGGCGGGGCTCGTTCAGCGAAAACGTTTTTAAATTGTTTTATTGTAATAGCTAGAGCATGTAAGGAAAGATCAAGACATATTATTTTAAGAGAGTCTTTCACTTCAGTAGATCGCAGCATATTACATGACACGTGGCCGAAGGTGTTAGCCACCTGTTTCCCTGACTTAGCAGGAGAGATAGTGATGCGGCAAAAGCCACCTTTTGCCACGTTTTCTACTTGAGACAGTGATTAGCCCCAAAGCAAACAAACAGGCTTTAGGAGAGTATAAGTCTTTAGAGCATATTTCACCTCACATTCACACCTTGCACCAGAACAATGGTAAGCAGTCTATGACAAGCAAAACCAAGCAAAAAATGATAAAAATGATAGAATACCTTTAGAGATACACATACACAACATGTAGTAAATATCTGGAGAATAAATTTGTGAAAACGAAAAAAGTAGTAATTGCAATTGCTTTATTTAGTCTTGTCTTAAGTTCGTGCAAAGGTTGTCCTCATAAAGAAAAAGACAAAAACAAAACTAATCCTGTTGTACGTGTTGATGAAGATGATGAAGATATTTTAACAACAGGAGTTGGAAAATATCTAAAAGCCAAAGGCGCCGACAACGCTGAAATAAGACAAGTGTTAAAAATCGAAAAAGAAGACTTTGGGGAAGATATCGGTCATATAGTATACGAAAACAATCATTATTATTACGAAGGCCATGATAATGGATGGACACATTGCAACTGTGGTCTATATGCAGTAAAGAGACTGCTCTTTGTCTTAGGTAAACATGATATCGTTGACAAAGACTTGTGGTATAGATATACCGATAGCCAGTTAAGAGAGATGCTCTTGGAAATACCAGAACGTGAAAGAGAAACTAATCAAAACGTAACGATACGTTCAGGTATTCTTATAACATTGATGGATGATCTTGGCGTTCCTGCTGATCACTGTAAAATATATGGAAGAACAGGTCTCATACTAGAGACAAGTACTGTTAGTGATTATATACAAGGCGCCATAAATCAACATGAGGATGCTATCAGAGATTTGATAAACTTTGATAGTGAAGAACGGTCGCCAACTTATTCTGAAGAACTTAATGCATTGAGAAGAAAGCGTTTGGAAGAGGATGTAAAAAAAGGAAGAGAAGCAATAGAGTTTTGGAAAAGGATAGAGAGAGAACACAAAGAAAAAATAAGAAGGATGTTGCATTAGACTCAAAGTAGATCTTATGGCAAGACTTGCCCCCTGAGAGGTTGTGTAAAGCCTTTTTTAGTTTATGATTAGTCTATCTTGATGCTGCAAGATATATTCTAAATCACCTACAAACAGTTTTACCTTGATAAAGCTTACAGTAGCGCTTTAAATTATGTCTTTTTCAAGGACTTTTTTCACTTTTTTAAATGTTGATTAATATACTGAACTTGCAAATTAATCTTAATTTTGATACTGTGATAAGGATGTTTGATCGTAAAATTCGAGTAAAAGGAGAGTATCAGTGAAGAAGTGTAAAGCAGTAATGATGGGAGCGGTTGTTTTATCTGGACTTGTATTTAGTTCAACTGAAGTGCGGGCAGACGATGTTGATGAACGTATTAGAAGTATTGAGATTCAACGTAACGGGTATCGTGATAAGGCTAAGACTCTTAGAAATGAATATGTAAACCGTAGAGATACGGCACAAAATCAAAGGGGTCATGGCCAAGATCACTTTGAACAAGCTATTGGGTTTTTTAAAGACGCCAGGGGAAAGCTTAAAGAGGCTCATCAATTTGAGAAGAAGGCTATGATAGCTGATCTTGATATGAGAGCTGTAAGGCTGGCTGAGGATGTGCGCAAAGAACGTTTAACCGAGGATCAGTATGCACATGATAGCATAGAAGTTGCCAATGATAGCAATTTGGAACTTGGGTTAGCGGAGTCTTTAAATCATGCTGAGTTGCTTGAAATAAAGGATGTTGAGAAACTTTTGTCCTCCAGTTTAGGCATACGTTGGGTTGACGTAGACTAGAAGATAAATGGAAGTTTACTCACCGCTCATTTCGGCGGCATCGGTCAGTAGAAATGACGAATGTTTATTAAAGCTATTAAAGTGATAATAGATAAACAGGTGGTAAATAAGGTGCGATAAGATAGACACAAAGCGCTGGAAAAGTCAGTGTAAAGTGTAAGACGTAAGATAAGACAGATGAGGGGGAGCAAGGATGGAGAATTTAAAATATTCATTATCCTTCCTCCTCTCTTTTTTTTACCAATGATATTTTGATTCTTTTTTCGTGTCATTTTCGTGACACGATACAAATTCAACATAACCGCAAAAAAGTTGTAGAACACTTCTCATAGACCAACATACTGTGTCAAGAAAAACTAAAACAAGATTGTCATGAGAAAAACAAAATTATCAATTTCATTTTCATTGCCTTCGCCCTTGCCGCTAAACTTGTTAAAAAAGCCAACGACTTAAAAGTTCGTTTGAGTAGTTCTTCATCAAGAGCTCAAGCAGTTAAAGTTTGAGCTTTAACAGTGACACATGTACAGGTTCGATGTATAAGTGATACTTATGGAAAAATAATGTAGAGATGGATGGAAAACTAGGATTTTGAATTTGTAGTAGCGCAATAGCTGTGATAATGAAAATGTGTTTACCCCTTTCTAACCACGCTCCAAAAACATCATTTTACTTAAAAATCTAGCAATACACAGGCCTTAGCTCGCAGTAAAATTACTTTTGCTCTTAGATACGCTTTGTTATATCTTGCAAATTATGATTTGATACGCTTTAACAAAATATATGGATAGCATAATATAATATAATATAATATATTTGATAATATAATATATATTACATTATTAAATATACAATGTTAGGGAGATATAATATTGGAGTCAAAAACGATGTCAACGTCAGAAACAAGCAGGCAGTTAATACAAGCACATGTAGTGACAGCAGAAATGCTTGGGCGATTTATCTTATTTATTGACGCAAAGCCTAAAACGATAGAAACATACACAAAGTCATTAAAGCAGTTTTTCAAATACCTACAGGATAACGAAATACTCC
>BNVV01000075.1 GCA_025998355.1 Endomicrobiia bacterium | reverse complement strand
AAAAGCCAGATCGGAAGTGTATTCATTTTTTTTAGCTATTCTTCTTTCTTTTATCCCTGTTCTTGAGCTTATCCATTCGTCAGAAGTCTCAACCATTTTCTCTAAATCTGCATTCGTAAGAACTTTTTTTGGAAAATACGAACCTGTGCCTAAAATTTTTACACCGAGTTTTTTATCCATTTATTACACGACCTTTTATCTATCACAAACGCATGAGATGCATAGTATATATACTCCAAGGGCTGTTTCCTATCGCAAAGCACACAACAAAAGCACGAAAAAGATACAATGGCTTTATGCTTTTATCAGTTTTACGGCCGCTGTCCCATCGTTTGCGAGGTTACCGCTCGACAAGTAAGGAGTGTTACAGTCAACTGACTTTCGTACCCGAAGTCTCTACTGTATTGCCACGACCTATAAACGTCGCAAGCTTTGCGAGCGACTACCTCTTACGTCTCATGCGCTTGCAAGAAAACCCACAACTTAAAATATTCGAGTGTAAATTCAGGGCGACGAAACAATCTAGCATCGTTTAAAATACTTTTCATGTGTTTTGCCTATATTAGACTTCTTGTGCAATTTGAGTATTAAATTTTAGAATTACAAATACCCGCAACCCAAGTTAAATCGCAGTCCAAAGCGTCTTTTGCGGTCTATATCTATCTTTCGAGACTATTTTGAACCTTTTAACAAATGCTTTAATATTTTCCACTATAATCCTTTTTGATGAAATCTCCCTATTTAACTCTTTATCTTCTTTTGTCAGCTTTGAGTGTTTCTTTGATCTCTTTTTGGGGTTAGTGTGTTTGTATGTATTCTGCCTAAGTCCTCCCAAATTGTATTTGCCATGTATCTTATTGTCTTTTTGTCTTTCTTTGCATAAATACATGCCTATTCAAATAAACTAAAATCGTTCCTTGTCCTATTATCGCTGTGCGTATTATTTGCTTGCCTTTAATTTAACTACTACCAACGGTTATTGTAGTCTTTTTTTCTTCTTGCTTTGCTGTTTTTGAAGTCTTTGTATCAATCCTAGCATAATCACTGCTACTTCTCACCTTCCTTAACAATACCTATTCCCATCTGCATATTCCCCGCTACCCATTAATACTTCTTCTTACATACCCTATGTCTATATCCACAACTTTTGCTGACATTGTAACTGTCTCAATCTGATAATATGTCCGAATTACTCTATCACCCTACACGCACAACTTTCACTGACATTGCAACTGTCTAAGATAATATGTTCGGGTATTGCCTGAAGTACTCAAAACATCATTCCTACTATTTTTCTATACTCAATTTTCTCTCTGCTCATCTCTCCCCCCTTTTTCTTTTCTTACTCCCGACTATCCTTTGTTTTATCAAATATTCTTTCCTTACTCCCATTAACACTAAACCCATTCCACCTGACTCGCCTGCTTTCTTTTTTGTTTCATAGTACTTCTATTGTGCTTTTATATGTTAATTATTAAGAGGTCTATTATTTTTTATACCTTGCTATTGCTTCTCTAATTCCATTGGTAAGATTATGTTCTACAGCCCTTGACCCGGCAAGAATTGCATTTTTTACAGCCTTACTACTTGAACCGCCGTGTCCTACTATGCAGACGCCATTAACGCCCAAAAGAGGAGCTCCACCAGCTTCGTTGTAATCGACTCTCTTTCTCAAGTCCCTCATTGCAAACCATAAAAATGGAAGAGATGCCCACGCCATAGGATGCTGTTTCAACTCTTTCTTTATAAGATCAAACATCATTTCGGCAAGGCCTTCGCCGAATTTTAATATTACATTTCCAACAAACCCATCACATATCGCAACATCAGCTTTTGCTTTTGGAATATCTCTGCCTTCAATATTTCCTATAAAATTAATATCTGCTGCTTTTAAAAGTTCAAAAGACTCTAGAGTAAGCTCATTGCCTTTTGTTGGCTCTTCACCTATTGAAATCAAACCGATTCTTGGTCTTTTTATACCAGTAACTTTCTCGCAAAACAAACTTGCCATTATTGCAAATTGGGCAAGATGCTCTGGTTTACAATCAACATTGGCGCCCATATCGGCAATTATACAGTGACCGTCAATGGTAGGAAAAGCCGTTGAAATCGCAGGTCTCAAAACACCGTCTATCCTTTTTAAATATAAAAGAGCGACAGCCATAACTGCTCCGGAATTGCCCATAGAAACAAAAGCATCCGCCTTGCCATCCGCTACAAGTTTTGCACAAACTGACAAAGAAGAATCTTTCTTCTGACGAACAGCTTTCGCAGGATGTTCGTCCATAGCAATAATCTCCGTCGCATTGACTATTTCTATATCAAGGGACGCAGCATCATGTTTTTTACCATATTCCAACATTTTTTCTGCTATAAGTTTTTCGGGACCTACAAGCAGAATTTTATGCTTAGATTCTTTTGCTGCAAGGATTGCGCCTCCAACTGTTGATACAGGCGCAAAATCTCCGCCCATTGCATCAAGAGCAATTATCATTGTTTATCAGCCTTCCTGCTCTGTGTTGCTTTGAGCAACTTTTTTTATTTTTTTGGCAATAACAAGCTTACCATTATAAAAACCGCAAACAGGGCATACCCTGTGTGGCATTTTTGCAGCGCCACAATTTGAACATTTACCAGTATTTGGAATGTTAAGTTTTGAATTTGCCGATCTTCTACAATCCCTGCGATGAGGGGTATGTTTTCTTTTTGGATTTGGCATTTTACTTCCTCCGGTGTCCTTATTTAACCAATGCTTTCCATCTTTCTTTTACAAGTTCATCATCTTTATCAGCACATAAACAGGAACCGTTCTTTTTATTATGTTTACCGCAAATCTTACATATACCAATGCAATCACTACTGCAGACAGGTTTCATCGGCATCTCAAGCAACAGTAACTGACGTATCTCTTCGCCAATATCGACATAGCCGTTTTTGATATTCATATTAGCGCCTATAGGAATTTCTAAGGGGTGGCTACAGATACGAAGACAACGAGAACACTCAAGATAGACAAAACCCTTTATCTTGCCACTTACATATATTTCCCCACCAGATATTTTAACAGCTCTAAATGATACAAAAATACCAGACTTACAGTCTATATTGCCTGTATACTTATATTTTTTTACTTCGATGGCATCCGTTTTCAAAAAATCAGATAAATTTATAATTAATTCTTTCATAACAACTCTTTGGATTATAAGACGTTAGTTGCCTGTATCAATACCTTTCTAGACTCTCTTGCTATCATCAGTTCTTCATTCGTCGGGATTATCATGATCTTCACTTTGGAGTCTTTTACTGAAATAAATCTTTCTTTGCTTGAACATTCGCCATTCCTTGCTGCGTCAATCTCAATACCTAAAGCACTTAAATTTTTGCATACTGCTTCTCTTGCAGGAGCAGAATTCTCACCTATGCCTGCAGTAAAAACCAAACCGTCAACACCGTTTAAAATTCCATAGTAGGTGCTTATGTATTTTTTTATGCTGTACGTAAGCATTTCAAAAGCAAGAACCGCTCTTTTATTGCCTTCGTCAGACGCTTGTATAATAGCTCTCATATCACCGGCAATACCTGATATGCCTGCCAACCCGCTTTTTTTATTCATCAAGTCACTTAAAGTAGATCCGTCTTTATATTGAGGATATTCGTCTAAAAGATAAGCTACAATAGCAGGATCAATATCCCCACACCTTGTTCCCATCATAACGCCTTGTAGAGGAGTAAACCCCATAGAAGTATCTATAACTTTTCCTTTTTCAATCGCAGCTATACTGCTGCCGTTACCCAAATGAGCAGTAATCAAATTCAATTCATCTATGGGTTTTCCTAACATCGCGGCAGCTCTCTGCGAAACATAATTATGCGAAGTTCCGTGGAAGCCATATTTTCTTATATGATTTTTTTCATAAAATTCATAAGGAAGAGCATACATGTACGCATAATCAGGCATTGTCTGATGAAATGCTGTATCAAACACCAAAACTGATGGTATAGCGGGAAGCATTTTTTCTACCGCAAGAATACCGTCATAATGAGCCGGAGTATGTAAAGGAGCTATAGAGAAACAATCTTTTAAATCTTCTTTTACCTCTTCCGTAACCAAAACAGACTTTGAAAATCTATCCCCACCATGCACTATTCTGTGCCCTACTACCGCAATTTCTTCTATACCTACAATACTTCCTACTTTTTTATCAAGAAGTTCTTTTATTATAAGTTCAACAGCTTCCGTATGATTTATAACTTTTACCGCTTCTTTTTTTTCTTCAGCATTTATCGTCTGCCTTTTATAAAATGCCTGAGGGAGTCCTATACACTCAATTAACCCCCAAGCGACTTTTTTTTCACTGTCCATTTCAAACAACATATACTTAACCGATGACGAACCACAATTGACCACTAAAACCTTCATATTACATGCAGCTCCCATTTTCATCAATTTTTATTTTTCCTGCTTTTAGTTAAGTTTGTCTGCAATCAAGCAATTCTACACTGACATTTGTGCTACTTAGATTTTGTTTGAAATGTTTACCAATATAGTGTTAGTTGACCACGTTGTATCAACACAGTCATAGGATACCTTCCAATCAATTTCCACACCAACGGCCCTGATAACCTCCAAGTTGATTGTATAGTATTTTTGATTTATTGTCAATAAACTGTAGAATCTCATATTGGGCTTTTGTCAAACAAAGACAAATGGATTAAAACAACGGCAGGCCTTTAATAAACGGCATATTTTTATATATAAAATTATCTTTTTTACAGTTTGCTGTATCTTTAGCTATAAATCTAATTTTAAACGACAAGAATAGTCCGATATGTGTTTTTAGATTTTACGCATAAATCTTTAAACTATAAATCTTTTGTCATTTCAAAAATAAGATGAAGGTATAAGAAGTTGTTTAAATTATAGATGAGTAAAGTAATTTTCCCCCAACCTTACGGCCGGGGCATTTGTAAGGACACAGACATTGCTTTAAAATTTAAGCAACATCTGTCCTGTATCGCTTTTCCCTTGATACTCTATGTATCGTTTTGGGTTTCTCTAAAAACCCGTTCTAACATTTCCCTCTCGGGAAAAATGATACAGAGCTAACTTCATCCACCAACCTTGCAGTTGGGGTATTACGGTGGATTTAGTAAAGGTAAGAGTAATTTGTCATTAGACCTCTTAATAACTAACATATAAAAGCACAATGGAAGTACTATGAAACAAAAAAAGAAAACAGGCGGGTCAGGTGGAATGGGTTTAGTATTAATGGGAGTAAAGCAAGGGACATTTGATAA
>BNVV01000074.1 GCA_025998355.1 Endomicrobiia bacterium | reverse complement strand
CAAACGTCCCTTTCTTTACTCCCATTAATCGCCTAAACCCATTCCATCTGTTTCCGCACGCTTTCTTTTTCTGTTTCATAGTACTTCTATTGTACTTTTATATATTAGTTGTGCAAGAGGTCTATTGTCATTAAAAATTCATAAGCGTCGCCAAAAATATCAATGGTATTATCGTTGTAATCGCCAAGTTTTAAGTCGGCAATAACGTTAATTAGTTTAACAAGTTTTTCATTTCTCTTTTGGACGCTTGAGCCTAATTTGTTGCTATTTATGTCAATATCGTCAAACAGCCCTTTTAAGTCACCCTCGCTACTTGCGCCTTGTGCAGAAGTTTCAATATTTTTAAATACTTTGGATAAAGTTTCGTTTAGATTATCATCGTTTGCGGCTTTACGGCAGATATTTTCAAATAGTTCCGAAGGCAATACAAAAAAACCCTTTTCATTAACAATATCTTCTTTTGCAAGTTTAGCCTCTTTGTCAGAGATTTTGGCATAGTCAAAATTCTTCTCACCTGCTTGGTGTTGTTGTTTGTTAATATAAATAGAAAGGTTTTCGGATATGAAGCGGTAAAATAAAAAACCTAAAACATAGCTTTTAAAGTCCCATCCATCCACACTGCCACGTAGGTCATTAGCCATTTTCCATATAGTGGAATGTAGGGCTTGCCGCTCTTGTTCTTTTTTGTTGTTGAAAGTATTTTTATCAAATAGGGTGTTAACGGCTTGCTTGTTGTTTACTGTCATAAAGTGTATTTTTACCTTTTTTAGAGAATTTTGCATGATTTGCTTGCAAGTCAAGGACAAACGCATGAAAAAATCTCAAGATGTATCAACACTTGAGCTAATTAACTATAATGCAGTTCTACTGAATCTTTAGAACCTATTGCCATTTCAACATCGTAGATAAATTCATTCGAACAATCGGATAAATAGTCTGTTTCTATAGAAAATTTACCGTGGAGAGAATCTTCTAAATGCAGATAAACCTTTGCTTTGCCTTTATGTGTTTTAAAAATTTTCTTTAGATCTTCACTTAAGGTATCGTCGTACCTAGTGGTCGAAATTTTTACATGGATTTCTCCGCAGTTTGGTGGAAATTTCTTTTTAGCTTCATCCATTGTCATTATATCTTCTACTATTATTTCGGGCTGTCCCTGCGCACCCATCAATCCGCCTTTTACCACAACAATATTATTAGGCGTAAGATACTTGCCAAATTTTTCAAAATTCTTTGGAAAGAGTACCGCATCCACACTGCCGTGTAGATCTTCTATTTTAAATCTTGCATAAGATTCTTTTTTTGTTTTTGAAATAAGTTTTTTTACGGAAGCTATCATACCAGCTATGCGAACAATCTGCGCTGTTTTAAAATCAACATTTTCTACAGGTTCTGGGAGTTTGTCGAGCCTGTAATCAGAATAGGCAGCAAGATCTTTCTTCATAGGAGTTAAGGGATGTCCTGAAAGATAAAATCCCAAAACTTCTTTTTCAAAGTATAAAGCTTCAAGCGACTCGAGAGGTTTTGTTTTTTGTAACGACGATATGCTTGTCATAACCTCCGAGCTATCAAAAAGAAAACCCTGCGCAGATTCTTTATCTTGTTTTATTTTTGCAGCTTTATCAACAGATGAATCTATACTTTTAAGCAAACTAGCTCTTGTTTCAAGCTTGTCTTTACCAAAAGTATCAAATGCTCCTGCTTTTGCGAGACTTTCAAGAGCTTTTTTATTAGTTGACTTTAAATCTATCCTCTGCAAAAAATCGTCCCAATCGTTAAAAAATTTAATACTTCCATCGCCCATTCTTGCATGCTCTACGGATTCTGTCAATCCTTCGCCAACATTTTTAACTGCAAGCAAACCGAAACGTATATTTTTCTCTTCTATTTTAAATTTCCCATTAGAATGTTGTATATCTGGAGGCAATATCTCAATACCAAAAAGAGCAGCATCGTCTAGGTACATTGCAAGTTTGCTTTCTTCGTTATCTTTTATAGCTGAGCGGCCTATTTCGCTGTTAAGCAAAGCGGTTAAATATTCAAGAGGATAATTTGCCTTTAAGTATGCTGTTCTGTAAGAAACTACACCATACGCCGCAGAATGAGATTTGTTAAAACCATATCCTGCAAAAGCTAAAATGTTATTAAAGATTTTTTCGGATTTTCTTCTATCGATGTTTTTTTCTTTAGCGCCATTTGTAAATTTTTCTCTTTCTTTTTCAATAACTTCAGGTATTTTTTTACTCATTGCTTTACGCAAACTGTCTGCTTCTCCCGGGGTAAACCCCGCAAGCGCAACTGACATTTTCATTACTTGTTCCTGATACAAAACAACACCGTAAGTACTTTTTAAAATCGGCTCTTGTAACGGATGATCGTAAACAATTCTCGTTCTGCCACGCTTACGATTTACAAAATCATCCAGCATTCCAGATCCCATAGGGCCAGGACGATATAAGGCAATTAAAGCTACTACATCGTCAATAGCGTTTGGTTTAAGTTTCCTTATTAACTCTCTCATACCTTTGCTTTCCAGCTGAAACACACCCATAGTCTTAGCTTCAGCAAGCAGTTCGTAGGCTTTTTTATCATCCAAAGGAATATCGTCTAATTTAAAATCTGGATTTTTTTTGCGTATAAATTTAATGCAATCGTCAATAATGGTAAGCGTTCTTAATCCCAAGAAATCAACTTTTAAAAGACCTAAACGTGGCAATACAACGCCGTCGTACTGGGTTGTAATAATATCTTTTGAACCTTTAGCAAGAGGAGAATAATTTGTAATTTCTTCGTTTGCTATAACTAGTCCTGCGGCATGTACGCCGGTATGTCTTTTAAGACCTTCAAGTTTTTGCGAAGTAACTATAAGTTTTGAAATTCTTTCATCTGTTTTAACAAGTTTTGACAAATCTGCAGAAATCTCTAAAGCTTCGGCAATACTTGCGTTTTGCGGAACGAGCTTTGCAATGTTATTTGATTCCGTCGGTGTAAAGCCCATAACTCGCGCAACATCTTTTATAACTAGTCTAGACTGCATTGAGCCAAATGTTATAATTTGCGCGCATTTTTCTTCGCCGTATTTTTGGCGCACATATTTTATAACTTCATCGCGACCTGAATCTGCAAAGTCTATATCCAAATCGGGCATTGAAAGTCTGTCAGGATTTAAAAACCTTTCAAACAATAAATCGTATTTTAGCGGACAAATATCTGTAACACCCAAAGAATATGCAACCATAGAGCCTGCTCCGGAACCTCTTCCGGGACCTACTGGAATTTCATGATCTTTTGCATATTTTATAAAGTCTGATACTATTAAAAAGTAAGATGCGAAACCCATCCTATTAATAATGGAAAGTTCATGTCTTAATCTTTCCTCGTGCTCTGGTTTAATTGTGCCGTATCTTCTCAAAAGACCCTGACGACAAAGTGTTTCCAGATATTGCGAGTCAGATTTATATTCTTTTGGAACCTGAAATTGAGGCAAAAGCAATTTGTCTGTATTTATTTCGACATTGATTTTTTCAGCAATCACTAAAGTGTTTTTTATAGCTTCAGGCGCATAAGAAAATGTTTTTATCATATCTTCCGGATTACGGTAATAAAAAAGATCTGAGCCAAAACGCAGTCTTTTGGCATCATCTAACATCTTACCAGTGCCAATACAGAGTAAAATATCATGGATTTGAGAATCTTCTCTTCTCAAAAAATGACAATCATTTGTTGCAACGATGGGAATTCCAGTTTTATTTGACAGTTCAATAAATTCAGGTATTATTCTTTGTTGATCGCTAAGACCGTTATCCATAATTTCTATATAAAAATTATCTTTGCCGAAAATATCGCGATACTCTATTGCCACTTTTTGAGCTTTTTCAGCATTTCCTTTAAGTAAAGCCGACGCAATTTCGCCTGCAAGACAACCTGAAAGAGCAATAAGCCCTTTTTTGTATTTTTTTATAACTTCTTTATCAACTCGAGGTTTATAATAAAAACCTTCGGTAAATCCCACGCTTACCAAACGCATAAGATTCTGATACCCTTCAAAATCTTTCGCAAGTAGTGTCAAATGGTTGTAATTGTCGCCATCTTCAGACATTCTGTCGATATTTTTATCGAATCGTGACTTTGGAGCGACATATACCTCGCAGCCTATAATTGGCTTTATACCGCTCTGCTTTGCTGCCCAGTAAAATTCCATAGCGCCATACATATTACCGTGATCGGTAATAGCAAGTGCCGTCATTTTATATTCATTAGCTATAAGTTTAAAGAGTTCGCCGGGATTTCCTCTGTCATCAGTTAGTCTACAAGCACCGTCAAGAAGAGAGTATTCGGTATGATTATGTAAATGTACAAATTCTGTTGCCATAATAAAAAACACCTATCTTTTGGATTTTTGTTTGATATCATTATTCAAGCCGCTGGCATTATATCATTTTTCAGAAATTTGTTTTAATCTTTGATAATGTGTTGGTTAGCTACAAACGTATGATAGATTTTACAACGAGATTGATTTTAGATTTAAGCAAATTCCATGGGCTATTATTTGGCATCACAGACGACACTCAAGAACCAAAAAAGCTTTCATGCGTTTTGCCTGTGTGTTGGTCTTTGCGATAAATACATGAAAGACACATGCTTTACCAGTTGCCGTTTTGTAGTCATTATCTCTCTCCGCGGAGATGATAGAGTGAGATTCTACGGATGATTGACAAACCGAATTATAATATCGTACCATACCTGCCATCAAACTTCAGAAGTATTTTTATAAGAAACAGTGCAATAGGGTATAATAAATGCAAATCGAGGTAGTCATAGCTGGCTCTGGCGGACAGGGCGTTCTTTTGGCAGGAACTTTGATGGCGCAAGCAGCAATAGAAAAAGGTTTGCATACAACATGGTTTCCATCTTATGGAGCAGAAATGCGAGGAGGAACGGCTAACTCTACTGTTGTCGTATCAAGCGATGAAATCGGCTCGCCATTTGCTTTTAATCCCAATACTTTAGTAGCACTGAATGAATCATCGCTGGATAAATTTATGCCAGTAATGATCGACGAAGCTGTGATAATTGCAAATTCTTCTGTTATATCACAGAACAAACGGTACAGAATAAAACCCTATTTCGTACCTGCCGCAGATATTGCAAGCAAAGAAATTAAGAACATAAGAACCACCAACATGGTTTCGATTGGAGCATTGATTAAAGCGCTTGAAATACGCCGCATTAACGCAGAAAGACAAACTAATAATGAAAAAAATCTTACTTTAAAAAATGTGTTATCCGCATGCGAAAAAGCGTTCGATCTAAAATCGCAACTTATTGAAGTTAATAAGAAAGCGATTCTGGCGGGATACAATTTTATAAAGTAAAATATTCGGAGATATGATAATGAACTTGAGATCGGCAAAGGTTACAGATGTAAAAGAAATGCACAAGCTTGTTGAGCGTTACGCAAACAATAAAGAGATGCTGCATAGATCTTTAAACGCTGTATACGAGAATATTCAGGAGTTTGTCGTACTTGAAAATGAAGGCCGAGTAATTGGTTGTGGCGCTCTTCATGTTTCTTGGGGTGATTTAGCAGAAGTAAAAGCATTGGCTGTAGCTGAAGAATTCAAAAGACAAGGTCTTGGCAGAAAAATTGTTGAAAAACTGCAAGAAAATGCTGTAGCTTTAGGAATATATAAAATTTTTACATTAACTTTTAAACCTGAATTTTTCATCAAGTTAGGATATAAAGTAATTCTTAAAGAAACTCTCCCTCGCAAAATCTGGAACGAATGCATCAACTGTTATTTGTTTCCAGACTGTGGCGAAATTCCGTTATTGATATCGCTAAAATAAGTATCTTGGTAGCTGTTATCAGCAAAAGGTATGAATAATACTGCTGCGTCTCTAGGATAACTGACAAAATTGTTCCTTAAGAAACAAGTATAATCAAGGTGTATAAGGGTGTTGGATATTGACACTAAATAGGGCTAAAAGCCCGTATGTATCAAAATCTCCAACACCACAAGGTAAAAAGCATGAGGTTGCA
>BNVV01000073.1 GCA_025998355.1 Endomicrobiia bacterium | reverse complement strand
AAAGGTTCAAAATAGTCTAAAAAGATAGATAAGTAATAGCAAAAGACGCTTTGGACTGCGATTTAACTTGATTGCAGGTATTTGTAATTCTGAATTTAATACTTAGTTATGCAAGAGGTCTATTGAATAATTAGTGTTGTACACATATACGACCAGAGGAATAAAGCAGGCAATAAGAATGAATATTGAAAAATAGCTAATATACCCGCATCCGTTAATGTATATCGCATTGGCTTTTACATACAAAACAGCTGGGAACAACATACCCACAACAGGCAGAGCTAGATAATTGAGTATTTTTTTAATTTTGACAAGTTTTATACTTTTATAGTTGTACATTGCAAATAGCGTTAAAGCGGCAAATAGCCAATGCGTCTTTTCCCATCTTTTTACAAAACATGATACGGCCAAACACAATATGACCAATGACAATTGTATTTTTATATTTTTGGTCATATAGGGTTTGATTTTATAGTTGTACAACTTTAATATAAATAAAATATACCAAGGTATGGCTATGATGTTACTGTATTCAAGATTATTTGCCTTCGCATTTGCTGTAAAATAAACAGTAATTAACAGTAGAAAGGCTCTGAGATCTGCGTTTTTGAGTAAACGTGAAAGGTAACTTATCAAAATATGTTTAATTGCCGGAAGTCTTTTATCTTTCAAATAAATAAACAAATACCGAAACAAGTTAATGAGATTGTTAGATGTCCAATATAAAACAAGCCCTGCTGGAGACATATACAGAAAAATCAGAAAGAAAACAGCTATAGCATAGCTCTTTCTTCTTTCTTTTGGAAAGGAAGTCATGCACATCACGGCCAGTATATTGATTAGCGTCATCAGAATCGGTAGTAAATTTACTCCACCTATTAAGTTATCTTGTAATCCTAAGTTCTTTATAAACAAAAAAGACATATCCGAATTATACGGATTATCAATCAGGATCTTGCTTAGTGTTTGATAGGCAACAATAAAAAATGGAACTTGTATTGCTAAAGACGACAACGATCGCAACGACATAATCGGCGAATAGTTATACGACTTATACAATTTTAACAAGTGCTTATGTTTAGTGTGCGCATTCTTAATTTTATTTATTCTTGAAATGTACGGTTGCAACTTTAAATGAATTGTTTTCTCCCTACCCTCTAAAATATTCGTGATATGATAGAAAGGCATTAATATAGCAGAAATTAGCACAGATATGAGCAGAATTGCCCAACCATAAGAATTTGTAACATAAAACAAGAAATGAAAAACTCTCTCAAATATTAATTCCAAAATTATTCTCCTCTTCGCGTTGTGTATGGTCAAGCAACTTTAAAGCTTTTTTGGCTATATCTTCAGCTGTTAAACCATACTTTTTTCTTAAAACTTTTAGACTTCCATGCTCTATAAATTTATCCGGGAGACCTATGCTCTCAACAACAGCGCCGCTACCATATAAAAAAGATCTTACGCTTTCGCCGAAGCCGCCTATTAAAGAGTTTTCTTCAACTGTAATAAATTTTTTGGTTTTTGAAAGCATTTCGTTTATGGTGTCGCTGTCAAGAGGTTTTATAAATCTCATATTTACAACAGAAGCATCTATATTTTTTATTGCAAGTAATTCCGCAGCTTTTAAACATGTATTGACATGATTACCTATGGCCAAGAAACAAATATCTTTGCCTTCTCTTAAAATAGTAGCTTTGCCAATTTGCAATATATGCGTCGATATATCTACTTTAATACCGACATCACCCCTTGGATATCTTATAACGCACGGTTTATTTGCGTTTAACGCAGTTTTGAGCATGCGCTGCAATTCATTTTCATTAGATGGAGACATAATAATTAGATTTGGAATATAGTTTAAATACGATAAATCGAAAACACCATGATGTGTCTCGCCGTCCTCTCCAACAAGCCCAGCTCTGTCTAAGGCAAAAACAACAGGAAGATTCTGCAAAGCAACGTCATGTATGACATTGTCAATCGCTCTTTGCATAAAAGTTGAATATATCGCACACACAGGCTTCATGCCAGCGGCAGCCATTGCTGCTGCAAAAGTCACAGCATGCCCTTCAGCAATGCCAACATCAAAATATCTGTCAGGAAAATTTTCGGCAAATTTATCAAGGCCTGTGCCCTCTGACATAGCCGCAGTTATTGCCACTATTTTTTTATCCGCATTTGCTAATTTTATAAGCGTATCAGAAAAAACTTTTGTGTACGTAATAGTTTCATTTTTTACTGTACTTCCAGTTTCGACATCAAATTTTCCAACGCCATGAAATTTTACAGGATCTTCTTCAGCCGGAGCGTATCCTTTACCTTTTTTTGTAATAGCATGAAGCAAAACAGGTCCTTTCATATCTCTAAGATTTTCTAAAATAACTGTTAAATTCTTTATATCATGACCCTGAACAGGTCCAATGTATGTAAAGCCCATTTCTTCAAAAAGCATGCCGGGGAAGAGCATGACTTTTACTCTTTTTATGAACTTTCTAATTGGTGATCCAAAACCATGAAATCTACTTATCGTTTTTACGATTTTTTCTTCAACTTTCCTTGCCATACCAGCAGTTAAAAGTTTTGCAAAATATCCCGCGACTGCTCCAACTTTCTGCGAAATAAACATCTCATTATCATTTAATATAACAAGCATATTTTTTTTTAAATGCCCCGCATTCTGCAAACCTTCAAAAGCAAGCCCAGCAGTCATTGAGCCGTCTCCTATAACGGCAACTATTTTATGATTTTCTTTTTTTAAATCTCTTGCGATTGCAAATCCTAAAGCTGCAGATATTGAAGTTGAAGAATGTCCAACGCCGAACGCGTCGTATTCAGACTCATATCTTTTCGGAAATCCGCTTAAGCCGTTATGTGTTCTTATAGTTTTAAATTTAGTTTTTCTTTCGGTAAGAATTTTATGAGCGTAGGATTGATGTCCCACGTCCCAAATTATTTTATCGTTAGGACAATTAAAAACATAGTGCATTGCAATTGTTAAATCAACAACCCCTAGACTCGAAGCTAAGTGCCCTCCGTTCTTTGAAATTGTATTTATTATTTCTTCCCTTATTTCTTTTGCAAGAACAGGAAGATTTTCTTTTTTTATCTTTTTTAAATCCTGAGGATTATTTACAGTATCTAGTATTTTCATTATTATTCCAAGTTTTAGGTATTTTGCCATAAAAGCAACGTTAGCTACCAGAACAAGTTCAAGAATTGACAAGGGCTTTGCGAAGAGTTTTTAGGCAGACCATATTTATCATTGGAGTCTTTCTAATATTTAGACAATAACATATAATAACCATGAAAACAAACGAAAAAGAAGAAAAAGAGCAAAGAATTTCAAAAGATGACGAAGATATAAAGACCAGCAAAAGAAAGAAAAGGCAAATTGGACTGTTGAACTAAAAAAATGTACAATAGCGCTAGGTGCAGATACAAAACACAAAGCAAGAGCGTAAGGAGAGTATTAAAAACTCATGATTTTTGTGGATTTTGTGTTTACTATGTTGACATTGTTTTTAGTTATTTCGTCACAGAAAACAATATTAAATATCGAAACAAGTTCAGGATAGCAGTGATGTACTAAAGTTTTTAGACAGACTCATAATAGAACATATAAGAGAAAAAACCATAGCAACAAGGTGCCCGGGCAATTTGCAAATACTATAGGCGTAAGAGCATTTGCTAAAATACGCTTCTTCATTGATACTGTTGTAAAGAGTGGATATAGTATGCTTTCTGGAACTTGCTAGGGTCAGCTGTTACCTTCAAGTAGTTACAAAATTTTCAATTTATCAAAAGTTCATTTGTTTGATGCAGGAGGTGATGTCGAAATCGTTTAACCTAAATATTTTGACAAGGCAAAAAGCCCTGCGTATTCGTATTAGAGGTTTTTATTTTAACGGTTTTTTGAAAAAATATTAAAATGCTTAAATGGGAAGATAATATGACAGAACAAAAAAAAGTTAATGAAAAAAGACTTCTAAAGGCATCTCAAGAACCATCTAGGATTGCGAGAAAGCTACATCCTTTCTACCGTGGTAAAATTGAGATTGTTCCGAAGTGCAGAGTTAAAAGTTTAGATGATTTTTCAATATGGTATAGCCCGGGAGTTGCGGCGGTATGCACCGATATTTATAAAAATCCTGAACTTGTGTATGAATATACAAACAAATGGAACAGCGTTGCCGTAGTAAGTGACGGTACAAGGGTTTTGGGTCTTGGAGATATAGGACCTGAGGCAGGAATGCCGGTTATGGAGGGGAAAGCTCTTTTATACAAATATCTTGGGGGCGTTGACGCATATCCTATATGTCTTGAAACAAAAAACGAAAAAGAGATAATACAAACCGTAAAAATATTACAGCCGTCTTTTGGAGGTGTAAATTTAGAAGATATTTCGCAGCCAAAATGTTTCCCTATCTTAAACACTTTAAGAAAAGAATGCCGCATACCTGTGTGGCATGACGATCAACAAGGAACAGCACTTGTAACACTCGCAGGGTTTATAAATGCTTTGAAAGTTGTAGGTAAAAAAATAAGTAAAGTTAAGATTGCTATGGTAGGAGCAGGAGCTGCAAATATCTGTATAGCAAGGCTTTTGATTCTTTACGGAGCAAATCCTGCAAATATAATTATGTCTGATATAAATGGAACTTTACATAAAGAACGGTTTGATTTAAAAAATAGTCCCGAACAATGGTTGCTTGCTGTTGATACAAATGCGAATGATGTTCGAGGTGGAATTAAAGAAGCTATGGAAAACGCTGATGCTGTTATCGCATTGTCTGTGCCGGGACCTGGAGTGATAAAGAAAGAATGGATACAGGCAATGGGCAAAAACCCAATAGTTTTTGCATGCGCAAATCCAACACCTGAAATTTGGCCTTGGGAAGCAAAAGAGGCTGGTGCTGCAGTAGTTGCTACAGGAAGAAGTGATTTTGCGAATCAGGTTAATAACTCTTTGGGTTTCCCGGGAGTTTTTCGCGGAGCTCTTGATGTAAGAGCTTCCACCATAACCGATACTATGTGTATAACAGCTGCTACAGAACTTGCATCTTGCATAGCTGACAGCAATATAAGACCTGATAAAATTCTTCCTACTATGAATGATTGGGAAATTTTCCCTAAAGTTGCCGCAGCTATAGGCATAAAAGCTCTAAAGGAAAAAGTCGCAGCTAAAAAATTAAGTTATGATAAGATCTATGATGATGCGAAAACAATAATAAAAAGAAGCAGAGCTATAACAAAAACAATGATGGGAAAAGGTTATATAAAAAGTGCGAAAGATAAAATCTGAAACAATAACCAGTACAATAGAAAATCTGTGCGCTAAAACAAACTTTGAACTTCCTGAAGATATTTTGAAATCTTTAAGACAGAGCGTTGTTTTGGAGACCGGTATTGCAAAAGATATTTTAGAAGAAATTATTGAAAATGCGGATATCGCAAATAGTGAACAGTTTCCTTTATGTCAGGACACGGGGACTGCAAATTTTTTTGTTAAGTTAGGACAAGATGCGTATATTGAAGATGGAAATATTTATGATGCCATAAACGAAGGCGTTTCTTTAGGATACGTAAATAATTATTTGCGTAAATCTATTGTTTCTGATCCACTTGAGAGAAAAAATACTCAAAGCAACACTCCGGCAAATATTTATGTTGATATAGTTCCTGGTGATAAAATAGAAATTACTTTCTTGCCTAAAGGTGGCGGAAGTGAAAATGCAAGCGCGTTAAAAATGCTTGTTCCGTCAGATGGATGGAGGGGCGTAGAAGAGTTTGTTTTAGGTGTTATAAATGATAAATGTGCAGATGCATGTCCTCCTTTAGTTGTAGGGGTTGGTATAGGTGGCGACTTTGCGTCTGTAGGCCTTTTGGCAAAAAAAGCATTGCTTCGTGACTATTTTTTAAATCAAACCGTTCTTTATGTAAAGTTCCATTTATATCAGACATAATTATATTTGCAGGATTTGCTCCGTAAAGAATCAAAAGCTCTTTTATACAAATATCTTGGGGGCGTTGACGCATATCCTATATGTCTTGAAACAAAAAACGAAAAAGAGATAATACAAACCGTAAAAATATTACAGCCGTCTTTTGGAGGTGTAAATTTAG
>BNVV01000072.1 GCA_025998355.1 Endomicrobiia bacterium | reverse complement strand
ATACAATATTTTACGGCCTCATTTATTGCAGAAACAGCAATTACCCCAGCTTTTTTTGACGGAATACCTAATTTTAAAGAACTGCCAATATTGGAGCACTCTATAAACTCAAACTGTATACTGGTTTTAGAATTTTTAGGTAGTGCTTGTATTAAGCTTTGCCTATCCCCGAAAATAACAGGACTGCAAACTCTTTTTACAACCGAAGAACTTACAGCCCTGAGGACTATTTCATAACCTATACCCGCAGGATCTCCCAAAGTAATCGCTATACGAGGTTTAGTCACAATTATATTTACCAAGTTTTATTCTTTAATATTTGCTTTTGATATTAACTCATCAATAAATTCGTTACATTTCTTCGCTACTCTTACTGCATGTAAACTTTCTATTATTAAATTCTTAACTTTGGCAAAAGTTATGTTTCTTTTTGCTGTTTTTTCTTGGACCCTTAAAAAGTAGTATCCATCATCTACTCTTATAGGTTCTTTTGTGTAATCACCAACATTTTTCGAGAAAACAATTTTACGCATAGCAGCAGAAAGAAGTTCTTCCTCTACAAATGATCCTGCAAATAATCCTATATCTTCGTTTCCTGATTTTGAAACAGCTACGTCATCAAATTCTTCTGGTTTTTTATTTTTAAGTTCTTTTTTTACTGCTGCGATTTTGTCTTGCGCTTCTTTTTCTTTAGCTTTTGATGCTCCTTTAGGGCAACTGATGAAAATTCCTATTAGTTCTACACGTTCTTTGAATTCCTTTGCTATACCCTCTGCAAGTGTTTCTTCTTCTTTAGGAAGATTTGTCTTTCCGCCTTTCATTTTTGTAACCATTTCATCATAAAAAGATTTTGCTTCAATTTCGGACGGTTTTTTAGTTTCAGAATCCGCAGTATCTCTAAGTCGTTGCATAAATTTCGTAATGATAATTTTATCGGCGATTTTTTTTTCTGGATCAGACAGTGTCGTGTTATTTTTTTTTAATTCTGATTGTTTATACCGTTTTTTCATTTCATTAATTTTGTCTTTAGTTTCTCTATCTGTAGCTCTTATTTTTTGTTTTGTTGCTTCTTGTTTCAAAACAACATCCATAATTAGTTGTTTTTTAATTAAGTCTCTTAATTGATCTGGACTTAATTGACTTTTAATTTTTTTGAATTTTTCAAGAGATTTGTCGAGTTCTGAGACAAAAATAGGCTCTCCATTCACTGTAACCAGTACCTTATCAGCCAGCGTTTTGTCAGCAGCTGGTGTTTTGTCTACAACTTTCACTGCCGATAAAACATCCCCAGCAAAAAACAACGCCATCACTAATCCAACGAAAAACCTTTTCATAATCCACCCCTTTTTATAGACTTTAAATAAATTCATTTTTTTTACTTTTGACGTCTAGGAATATCGTGCTTTACTTCAACTCAAAACTTTTGTTTTTCCTGAGATAACCATAACCCATTTAATAACGATTGTTTTCTTCTAAAAAGGGCATGGCCTGCACATTTCTGATATTTTGCAGAGGTCGAGGCTGTTAACAGTTTTTATTCTTTTGCAACTATTTGCTCGTTTTTTTATAAGAGCCCAACGGCAATTTGGTTTAGGTTAGCATGGTTGTCAGCAATAAATCTCCCATCTTGTTTTGCAACATTCCCTTTTACACAAAAGATCCTCTTGGAAATACATCCAATACCGTAACGCTGAAGATTTTACAAATTTACATTCTATTAGTCAAACCCCTCCATATTGTCATGCAGGTTTAAGTTACCAATACGACAGTAGAATTAAAAACTACGATTCTACAACGAATGCGGATTTTACCAAAGTTTTGTTTTAAGATGCTAGACGAATATTATTACTAGCTGTCTTCTCGAAAAAACAAGAATCGACCGTAGCCTACTCAAAAAACAAACGGCAAAACAAAAATAAACGACAGTTTAACGCTTACAATCATCTTGACAGAAGAATGTATTGTGGTATACCATACTGTCTCTAACACTCAAGAACAAAGCCTTTTTTATGAAAAAACATAATTAGGCGCTAACCAATAAGGAGATAAAAAGATGCCTTCTCTAGAATTATTGGGTTTTATCACAGTTTTTCTCTTTGCGATAGGGGTTTAATGAGTACACCTCAAATTTCAAAGCGCTAGAAAATAAAGGTTAGGGTATAAATATGGACAATGAAGCGCTTTTCGATGAATTCCAAGACTACGTTGTAAGAAATATTGTATCCTTTTTCCAAAGAGAAATGCGTAAAAAATTTGAAATATATTTTCATGAACTTAACGAATGGAATAAAATGTTTAATCTTATTTCATTCAAAAGTGATAAAGATTTAATATACAGACATTTTTGCGATTCTCTTTACAGCGCAAAAGCCGTAAGTAACGTCTTAACAAACAACATAACAACAATTCCCTCTGCAGCTTTAAAGGCTGTAGATTTAGGAACAGGTTCAGGAATGCCAGGAATTCCAGTAAAAATTGCGTTTCCCGCCATTAAATTTACATTAGTTGAGTCCATAACGAAAAAATGTAAATTTCTTGAAAACGTAAATAACAAATTGGGATTTGACATGGAAATACTAAACAAAAGAGCTGAAGAGGTAGGGCAAATGCCGTTATACAGACAAAAATACGACTTTGTCCTATCAAGAGCCGTAAGTAAATTTTCCCCAAACCTTGAAATTGCAATTCCTCTGTTAAAAGTCGGTGGATATTTTATAGCGCATAAAACAAAAAAATCTGCTGAAAGTCGCAAAGAAGGTCTTCCTGCAGTAGAAAATGCTTTAAAATATTTAGGAGCAAAATTTGAAAGAGCCATTTCCTATAATCTTCCTGAACGAGAACTCGACTATTGTATTTTAGTTTTTAAAAAATACAAGGATACTCCTATGCAATTTCCTAGAAAAACAGGCATACCTGAAAAAAAACCACTATAGCTAAATCACTTTAAGTTGCACCGTAAAGAATAAGAAGATGTATCAACCCATTTGAAAAAAGTGGATAAAAAGACCTTAAAAGGAAGTATAATTAGGCGTTCACATAAGACCTATCAAGATAAAACTGTTTACAACAATTGTTAATAATGTAATAATTTACGCATAACAGCAACAATAGCAAGCATTTTAAGTTTAGCGTTACTTGTCAGTTTTTCGAAAGAAGGCTTTTAAGGCATTAGACCTCTTAATAATTAACATATAAAAGTACAATAGAAGTACTATGAAACAGAAAAAGAAAGCAGGCTGATCAGATGGAATGGGTTTAGTATTAATGAAAGTAAAGAAAGTGACATTTGATAAAACAAAGGATAGCAAGGAGCAAGAAAAGAAAAAGGGGGAGTAGATGAGTAAAGAGAAAATTGAGTATAGAAAATATTGTAGGGATGATGTTTGAGTACTTCAGGCAATACACGAACATATTGTCGTAGACAGCTACAATGTCAGCGAAAGTTGTGCATATAGACTAGGGTACGCAAGAATAAGTATTAACAAGTAGTGTGGAATATGCACTAGATGGGAAGAGGGATTATTAAGGGAAGGTGCAGAGGTTCGGTGATAGATGCTACAGAACAGTGATACAAAGACCTAAAAAAACAGCGAAAGCAGCAAAGCAAGAAGAAAAAGAGACATACAATAACCGTTGGTAGTAGTTAAATTAAAGGTGAGCAAATAATATGCACAGCGATAATAGGGGAAGGAACGATTTTAGTTTATTTAAAAAGGCATGGATTTATGCAAAGAAAGACAAAAAGACAATAAGATACATGGCAAATACAATTTAGGAGGACTTAGGCAAAATACATACAAACACACTAACCCTCAAAAAAGAGATCAAAGAAACACTCAAAGCTGACAAAAGAAGATAAGGAGTTAAATAGGGAGATTTCATCAGATGATTATAGTAGAAAATAATTAAAGTATTTGTTAAAAGGTTCAAAATAGTCTCAAAGATAGACATAGTAATTACAGAAGATACTTTGGACTGCGATTTAACTTGGGTTTCAGGTATTTGTATTCTTGAATTTAATACTTAGTTATGCAAGAGGTCTATTGCAATGGGAGTCTTTTGCGCTTAAGCTCTTTGTCCCTGCTATAGTCAAATCGCTTGAAGTTGTACAGTAACAAATGAACAGGCAAGCTTTTGCTAAAAAAGGATGGCAGGAAACAGAAGATCCTACACCAAACTCACCCGCATCTTTGAGACTACAACATGGTGCAATTTGAAGTAATTTGACTATAGTATAGGGGATAATTTAGCAAGATTTAATAGAAGGACGAAAGATATACAAAGAGTATAGAAATGTTAAAGAGCACATTGGATATATTTTTTAACAAACAGTTAATAGAGAAAGCTAAGATGATATTTTTCGGTGGAGAGTGGAGCTCTCGAGGTTATTGTTTAACTAAAATCAGGACAATCCCTGATCTGTTTGGGCTTTTAGCCTAACAGCGTACCGATTTTTCAACATCTCTTACACACCTAAATTATACTTCTTTTTTAAAGGACAATTATATTATATCCGGTTTTCGAGATTTTACTAAATTTGACACGTCAAAGCAAAAAGGACTATAATCCACGTGTTATGAAACGGAATGGGCGAAAAAAAACTTCTTCTTTAAAATTTATTACTATCACTGTTACAATTGCATTTTTAATAATTACAGCAGGTAAAATTACGGCAAATTTCATATATGATCTCCCCTCTATACAGCAACTCGGGAATTATACGCCTGACCTCTCTACTAAAATTTACGACAAAGACGATAACTTAATGGGCGAATTTTTTAACCAAAGACGGATTCTTACACCTATAAGCAATATCCCGATTAACTTACAAAATGCTTTTGTATCCATTGAAGATAACGATTTTTTTAAACACTGGGGGATTTCTATAAAGGGAACCATGCGTGCTTTTTCCAAAATATTATTAAAAAGAAAGATTGCAGAAGGTGGTTCTACAATAACGCAGCAGCTTGCAAAAACAATATTCTTAACCTCCGACAAAACATTAATAAGAAAAATAAAAGAAGCTCTTTTAACTATACAACTTGAAAAAAACTATTCAAAAAACGAAATTTTACAGCTTTATATCAACCAAATATATTTTGGTAGCGGAGCATATGGAGTTCAAGCCGCAGCGGAAATATATTTCAATAAAGATGTGCATGATTTAAATCTTACCGAATGCGCTACTCTTGCCGCAATACCAAAATCTCCTAATCATTACAATCCATTTAAAAACCCAAAAGCTTCTCTAGCAAGAAGAAATCTTGTTCTTCTAAGAATGAGGGAACTTGGATATATCACAAAAGAACAGGAGAAGGAAGCCGCAAAAGTCCCTGTACCCGCAAATAGCTCTAGCCCTAAAACAGAAAAAGGGCATTATTTTGTAGAATTCTTAAGAATAATGCTTGAACCTAAATACGGAACAAATGTGCTAATGAAAGGCGGACTTTCAATTTATACAACTCTTGACTCGCAAGCGCAGATTGCCGCTGAAAAAACTATTGAAGAAGCTCTTGCGAAGTTTGACAAGGATAAATCAAAAAAAGGATCTGTTAAAGTTCAGGGAGCGCTTATAGCTCTTGACCCTAAAAATGGGGCAATAAGAGCAATGGTCGGAGGACGTAGTTTTAAAGAATCGCAGTTTAACAGAGCAACTCAGGCGAAAAGACAGGCTGGGTCTGCTTTTAAACCTTTTGTATATCTTACTGCAATAGAAATGGGTTTTACACCGGCAACTATTCTCAATGACAAACCTATGGTTTTTGTTTATAAAGAAAATAAATGGGATTTGTTTTCAAGAGATATAACGGATCTTGAAACAGTTGCAGAAACTGTCTCTGAAGATGATTTAATTAACACAAATAAAGTGTGGGCTCCGACAAACTACGGTAAAAAACATAGAGGTCCTGTAACTGCAAGTACAGCGCTTGCTTTATCAATAAATATTTGCGCTGTTGAAACAATTATGAAAGTAACGCCAGAAAGAGTTATCCAAACTGCAAAAAATTTAGGCATAACAACACCCCTTACAAACTCTTTTCCTCTTGCTTTAGGAGCAAGTGACGTAACTTTACAAGAAATGTCATCGGCTTTTGCGACCTTTGCTTCAGGCGGTGTTAAAACAACTCCCTACGTTATA
>BNVV01000071.1 GCA_025998355.1 Endomicrobiia bacterium | reverse complement strand
GTAGAAACTGCAATTTAAGTCATGTGATGCTTTTAATAATCCTTTCTTTTTGCATCTTTTTTGCTTTTTTTAGCCTTTAAAGCCTAAAGCTGTATGTAATCGTTTTTAAGGCCTGTATCTTACTTATCACTAATAGACCTTAAAAGCCTAAATTTGCAGCCTTTTCATGCTTTTAAAAGGCATCTGGGAAACTGAAAACAACTAGTTTTCTTACAAAAAGTAATACAAAAGAAAACTACTTTAGTCTTTGTCGTTGTACTTAAGATATAAGGAGTTTTACTTCGTAGAACGAGTTAATGCTTTTATTTATGTGAAGGCTACTCGCAGGGCAGGGCAAAAGGAAAGGTTATAAAAGCTTTTAGATTTATTTGAAGATAATGGTTATATAGTAATTGCTTGACCATAACCACACAAACAGCATAGACGGCGTTGATAGCCTCTACTTAAACCAGTTAAAAGAAACAACTAGTGATAAGAACTAAGCTGCGGTAATTTGTTTGTTTTTTGAATATCGTCCAGCAATAACATAATGTTTGTTATTCTCTTTGATCAATTCTATTTTCAAATTATAATGTTCACTAAGTTCGTATCCATTTAATATGTTTAACGCTCTATTAAGAGCTTTTATTAGCACATCTTGTCTTTTATATACAATTTCTAAATTATTAGCTAAATCTTGGATAGTAACTTTGATGCTGTTTCCCATGAAAATAGTTTTATCATAAGTCAACAAAAACTTAAGTGCGATTGCATTTCTTAGTAAATAACATTGTGGATTTCTATAAAATGCCTTTCTGTCATACAGTTGCCTTGAGATAAATGGATTAAATATCAATCTTATTATTAATTTATTGTAATTGTTTTTGTCGCTTAAGGTGTTCATACTTGATAAGAAAGTAAATCCCAACCCTTGTATCCCATCAAGCGATAATACATAGGGATAATGAATTAGATCTTTGATGCGTGAATAAATTAATTTAAATATGGTACCGCTAATGCTGGTATATCCTAGATCTGTGATAAGCTGTCTTAGCGAAAGATCTACCACTGCTTGGTCTTTTGATCCATTGAACTTACATCCATTTTTTTGCCACGTGTGGATGATTGCAAATAAAATTCTAGCGTGATTTGTTGTTAACTGTCCCACAGCTGATATACCAAATGCTTCTATTCCCCTGTAGAGTTTGTATACTTTACTTTCTTCGTTAGTAAAGTTATATTTTACATCGACAATAGCACTTTTTCTTCTATCTGTTGAATATGTAAAGTATTTACTATCCATAGATGTTATACTTACAACTGATTTTGAACTGAATTTTGGCGTCATTTCTACTACATTTTTATATTCCAAAGATTCTCTATTTGTATCCTCGGATTTTTTTAAATATTTTTCTAGTTCTAGATGATTTTTTAAATTCGGATCTAAATGTTGTTGGGTAATTTTATTGCTGTCTAATTTTGGTGAACTTGTTATGGGTAATACTGGGATAGGCGTATTTGTTTCATCATTAATATTGTAGTTTATTTGTAAGTCAGTATTATTAATTAACTTCACTACTGTTTTCATTATTGATAGATAGTGAGATTCTATTTGCTGTATGTAAATATTGTTTGGTACAGTTAAATACAATATGTTGTTCTGGAAGTTTCCTTGCTTTATTGTATTAATCCAAAGGTCGTATTCTCCGTTTGGTATCTTTAGTTTGAGTTCTTTCTTTATTGTCTCCCACATTTTATGTTTCTCCTTTGATTTTTGTATTTTTACGACCATCTAAGCAACAGCTTAAAAGCAAGTCGTTGCCGTTGCTGTTAAAGTCTTTCTATGAAAAAACTGTTGTGCTTTTGTCGTAGTCTTTTTTAAGAGTATTAGCCTTTATTAGTGAATGAAATTTATATTGATAAATATGATTTATTTTCATATTTTACCACCTTTTTATCACAAGTTTACCACCTTTTTATCACAAGTTTACCACCTTTTTATCACAAGTTTACCACCTTTTTATCACAAGTTTACCACCTTTTTATCACAAGTTTACCACCTTTTTATCACAAGTTTACCACCTTTTTATTATATAAGTTTTTGTTTTTTTATGTATCATGCTTAGGCTAAAAGGCTGGACAAACAGTCAAGACCTAAAAAACACCCCTAATAACGATTTACAGCGTTTTTAGGCCTTAAAGAGCCTAAATGTGACATAAAAGCAAAAGGAAAAACGTCTTTATAACGGCTTAGCTTTTAAAGATGAGGCAGTCACAGTATGGGTTTAAGTTTCTACCTACTGGTGTAATAAACAACCACGCTAAAAGCAGCAGGGACTGCCTCTAACGACAACGGATCTGGGAAAAAACTTAACAACCACGGCAACTACTTGCTTTTATGTGTTGCTAACGCAAATATCCAATACAACTTCTTTTAAATCAACGACACTATTGAACGTTAAAGTAAAGTCTAACGGTTGTAAAAGCAATTTTTTCTCTCAAAAATAAGACGTTCTAAATTACAAAGGCCTTTAAAGGCATATAGAAGCCTAAATTTAAAGGCTTTAAGCTTTGAAGGTAAATTTTGGATAAACACGATAAAAACACACCTATGAGTTAAATAATCTAGTTAAATAAAGGCATTGTAAAGCTTTTAAAGGCTATTAAATACAAAAACCACGACAACGACTTGCTTTTATGAAGTTTTTAGACTTTTAAAAACGACTTGCTTTTGTGTGGTGTAACTTATAGCAAAGTAGCGGGAAACTTGTGATAATTTGGTGGTAATTGCCGTTGTTTATTGTTTAGTAACGAATTTTTTTGCTAAATCTGGCGAAATTGCTTATTTTTCATTTTATGTTTAAAAACTTAAAGTAAATTCAAGAATAATTTTGTACAATGCTTTAGAATTATTTTGTTAAGGTCGATAAAAAAGTTGTATGAAAGTTGTATTATTACCAAAGTAATGAGGCTCATATGTTTGTAAAGGGACACAAGAAATTTGGCGGATGGACATCAGAGAGTAAAGAGAAGCGTAAGAAGGTACACGAGATTTTCGATGAAGTCTTTGAAGAAGTTGGCGGCAAGGAAAGACTTGTCCAGTGGGTTAACTCAAGCGATGATAACTACAGGAACTTTATCAAGATAATGGCTAAGCGTATTCCTCAAGCTGTTGAAGTATCAGGTTCAGAAGATAACACGACACCGATAAATATAAACGTTCATCCAGATTTATTGAAAGTTTAAAATGTCGTTTGAGTTAACGGCCAAGCAGCTCAAAGTTGTACAAATGATTGCTAAGTGCATTTTCTTTTTTTTTGGTTCTTTCTTTTCTTTTTTTGACCTGTGACGATTACATGCCTAAAGGCAGAAGAAGCGGCGGCATCGCTTCCCCTTGCGGTCACTTGCCGCCTTCATGCTTTTTGACTGTTTAAAGGCAAAGTAATTGTTTTTCCTTTTTTATTTTTCATTTAGATTGTGGCCAGTTTTAATGAATTTATTTCTGGTTGCAATCCGTGTTGCCAGTGTGTCCGCTTTGATTTCATACGTCTGATGTAAGGTCTCCGTATGAATGGGGAAGATGGGCACGCTGGCGGCCTCCTAGATTAATAATAAATGATTGCAGTGTCATCTGAACGCAATGCAACGCATGACACTTAGAGACTGATCGTGTCAACTGAACGCATGAAGCTTTGGACTTTCAAAGCGACTTCTGCAGTTGGCACGGTCGTTAAAACATTTGATGTTTATACGGAATATATTTTTTTATTCATTACACATTTTTTATTTAACGTATCAGGTTTTTTTAATCATCAGACTTTTTTTGTCCGTATGAATATTGTGCCCAGCGTTATCTTGGCGTGTCGCTAATCGTTTTTTAATGATGGGCTTCACGTCACGAGTTGGGTAAAAAAGTTGTGGCGCTTATTACTTTAGCGAGAATAGTTAGCGCCCGAGAGAAAAATCGGGAGACGTGGGGATAAACTACCACAGGTGACATTTGTAGTGTTGAAACTTAGGGCGGCCTGTGCCTATGTTTGCGAAATCGAACAGTGTCCGAAGTGAGTGACTCGCAGCTACATGAGTGCCTAATGTTTCAGGGTGTCACTTTGTTTAATCCTTTTACTCAGGTGACACCTTGATTTAAGCACGACGGACAGGATGGATATATGACCGATCAAGAAAGAAAGCAGATGCGTAAAGACATCAGAAGCATCAGCTCCGTATCGGAGATGATAAGACGTGAAAAGGAAAAGCTAAAAAGGGAAGCTGTTCCTGTAATCATTGACATGGTCTTTGATGGTCTTGGTGGAGTTAAAGGACTTATTGATTACTTAAGCGATCCGCTTTTTCCTGATCGCAAGATGCAGTTTTACACAAAAATGTATGGTAAACGTATACCGCAGGCTCTTGAGTTAACAGGTTCACGTGAAAATGACAGGCCGATCAATATTCATTTACCTGCCGAAGCAGCTAAAATTTGATAAATGCCCAAGTTGTTTTAAGCGATGAACAGAAGCCCTACCAGCTGACGGATAAACAGCTTGAAGTGCTGAGGATGATAAGTGACGCACCAGCGACTTACGTAGATGAGACAGGGCAAACAGTACAACACAAAGCATTAGAAGTTCTTTTGTATGGCGGAGCTCGTTCAGCGAAAACGTTTTTAAATTGTTTTATTGTAATAGCTAGAGCATGCAAGGAAAGATCAAGACATATTATTTTAAGAGAGTCTTTCACATCAGTAGATCGCAGCATATTACATGACACGTGGCCTAAGGTGTTAGTCACATGCTTTCCTGAACTAATAGACAGGATTAAGAAGAGGGTAAAACCGCCTTTTTATACGTTTCCAAATGGCTCAGAGGTATGGTTCGGTGGCTTAGAGGATAACGATAAGGTGTTAGGAAACGAGTTCTCCACTGCACTTATAAGTGAAGCGTCTGAAGTTGTAATGTTCTCTAATTACATAAAGGTTTTAACAAGACTTGCACAAAAGAATGGTTTGCGTAAGCTGATGCTTGTAGATGAAAATCCACCCTCAAAGATTCACTGGACTTATAAGAGATTTATTGAGCATAGAGATCCCACAAGTGGTGAAAAGTTAGACGACTTAACAATAGATACACTGAGAGCGATGCAGTTAAACCCTGCGGATAATTTGCAAAACATAGACCCAGGACATTTAGCCACGCTTGCTAGTGGATCAGAGAGAGACCGCAACAGATTCTTTTTTGGTATATTTCTTGACACTGTAGAAGGCGGGGTGTATACTAAAGAACTTAATGCCGCAGAGATGGAACACAGGATCTGTGAGGTTAAGCATAATCCTGATTATCCTGTAAACGTTGTCTTTGACATTGGTGTGTCTGATTACACTTCAATATGGTTCTGTCAGTTCTTACCTGACCGAGTTTTATTATTGGATTATTATCAGAACAATCACATGTCACTGCCTGATTATATTGACGTGATATTTAAAAAATACGGGCAGATTGGTACGATGATATTGCCGCACGACGTTTTACCTAAAAGCTGGAGCACGGGACGAAGTCATTTTGAAGTAGCGTACGAGCATGGCAAGAAGCTACATTTTACAGTACGAGTACTTTACAAAGTGCTTGCATTGCAAGATGGAATAGATTCCACACGTTTGTTATTTAAAAATATGTGGTTTGATTCAACAAAATGCGCCGATGGTTTAGATGTGTTACGTAATTACAGATACGATTATAAAGAGTCACTTGACTTGTATAAAGATAAGCCCTTACATGACAAGTACTCACATGGCGCTGATGCATTAAGATACGTAAGTGATGCTTATAATGGCAAATATGTTAATGTACCTGTAAAGAAAGAACCAGAAAAAAGCAATTGGACATTTAAGGACTTGCTTGATGAAAATATAGCAGTTTAGGTAAAACTTCTGCTTTAAATATAACAGGTAACATTATAACAGGCAACATAGCTTGCGCCAGCAGAGATGTTTTAATATTTTTGCTTAAAATGAATATGAACTTATGACAAAAAGCAATAAAACTCTTACAAAACGTTAAATAGACCTAAGGCTTAGGGCTTTTAGTGATTTGTTAAGGTTGATAATAGTTGTGAAAAAGTTGTAAGGTAGGCATGCCAGAGTTTGTACAAGGGCACAAGAAAGTTGGCGGGTGTAAGCCACAGAACAGACAGAAACGTAAAAGAGCAGCCGAGACACTCTATCGTATGAGTATAGAAGATGGGTTGGCGTGACAATAATTGCTATTATTGTCATTACTTGTCACCGTCATATTAATGATTTTTGTTCCTATCATGATCAAACTAACAACCACAAGATACACAAAAGATACACAGTAGAAGAAAGCAATGCGCTCTTGACAAATTATTAAAGGTGTGGTACAGTGTCTATCGCTAAGGGTGGTCTAGGGCTTCTACTATTAGGCCTTAGTTTCTGACCCTTGCTGTTACTAGTTTCTTCATTTTTACTTTTTTAGAGGTTTGCCTTGAGCAGGTCGTCCTGACAAGATTTGCGTGTTTACCATAAACGGGTGTACGTGCAATGGAGGGATGTGGCGACCTGCTCGGCATACTAGGATTAAGAAATAAGTGGAACATCACGTGTAAAAAGTAGAAGATTTACTAAGAAATGTTATGAAAATGTTTTAGAAGTTGATGGGCATTAAAAGGCTGTCGTTGTTTT
>BNVV01000070.1 GCA_025998355.1 Endomicrobiia bacterium | reverse complement strand
ACAAGCTCAGCGGTATGTCAAGCTCAAGTTCCAAAGGCTCGACAGCAATAGCAGAACTAGGAGCAAGCGCAAAAGTATGGAAGTTGGATGTGGACTTAAGTGGACAAGGCTATATTGGCAAAAGAAAGGGTATCACAGGGACATTGAAGATTAAATACACATTTTAGTTGAACTTGTCTTTTTGAATTTTTGCTTTGCAAAGCCTTTGCTCATTTGCCCTCAAAAGCAAACCTCGCTAAAAGGTTTGCTTTGCAAAAATTTCAAAATACTGCGTTCTTTGGATTTGGGTTTATACTTCGTTGCGCAGCGACTTGCGTACATAAAACCGTACGCGACGTCGCTGTGAGCCTTGTCTAAATTCAAAATACTTTGCGCGTTGAGTGTCTCTAAAAACTCTAACATGTTACTGTTGCTGTGTTTTTGTTTTGGTACACTATGTTATTTTTACGACGAGATACCTTAAACAAGGTTAGCATAGTAAATACAGAAATCTGTAAAAACCATGGGTTTTTAGAGACACCTCAGAGTTATGTAGCATGTTACATTACAACCTTTCAAGTATAGCTCAAAAGACGTGCCCGTAAGTTTTTTAATCTGTCCTTTTGCAATTTCAGTACAGTACATGTGGAACTTTGTTCTCTTTCGTATCCATAAGCCATAATAGCTTTTACAAATTTCATTAATTATTTTATACTTAGATGTGCCTGATTTTATATACACAAAGTATCCGTTTTTTTGCATGATTCTTGCCAGTAAACTTTTAGAACTCATGAAAAAATTTCAAGATTTATATGCTACAATAAATTGTGAAAACAAAAACGATATTAAGCGCGTTTGTTAAGTTAAGATAACGTAGCTGTAATAAAATTTGAGCCTTTAGCTTAAAATATTTTTATTAAAAGGATTTTGCCTTATGTCGTATCTTGGGTTAGCTAGAAAATTTAGACCTCAAAATTTTGATGCAGTTATTGGGCAGGAACATATATCACAGACTCTTAAGAACGCAATTTCTGAAAATCGCATTGCACATGCATATTTATTTAGCGGACCTAGAGGTTGCGGTAAGACAACTTTAGCAAGAATTCTTGCTAAAGCGTTAAATTGTAAAAACGGTATTATAGCTGAGCCTTGTGGGGTATGCGACAATTGTTTGGATATTTCAAAAAGTTCAAGCGTTGATGTGCTTGAAATTGATGGAGCGTCAAACAACGGTATAGATGAGATAAGGGCTTTAAGAGAAAATGTAAAATTTTCAAGCGCTAATTCAAAATATAAGATTTATATTATAGATGAGGCTCATCAGATAACCACGCAAGCTTTTAACGCTTTACTTAAAACGCTTGAAGAACCCCCACCGCATGTAGTTTTTATTATGGCTACAACGGAGCAACATAAAATTCCCGTTACTATTCTTTCAAGATGTCAGAAATACAGATTTAAACTGATATCAAGCTCTGAAATGTCTGCGGCAATAAAAAATATAGGACAAAAAGAAGGTTTTGAGATAGATGATGAAGCTCTAAATATAGTTACTGCGGCTTCAGGCGGTTCCATGAGAGATGCTTTAAGTCTTTTAGACCAAGCTGTTTCTTCAAATACTGATAAAGTAACAGGTGAATACGTAAGAGGTTTGCTTGGACTTCTTCCAAAAGATATTATCGCTTCAGTTACGGAAAGTATAGCAAAGAGCGATATCTGGACTATTCTAAAGATAGTTAAAGAAATTACAGAACAAGGATATAATATTTTGCAGTTTGCAAGAGATTTGAGAGATCATCTAAGACAAGTTATGATTTATTCAATAAATCCTGCAGTCGCGGAAATTTCTTTGGAAGATGAAAAACTTTTTGATACTCAAAAAAGTTTATTTACCGTTGAGCGTCATGTGCGTATGAATAACCTTTTGTCAAAAGCTCTTGAGGAAATGCGCTGGCACGACCAACCGAGAATTCTCGTTGAAATATATCTTCTAAAAATGTCGGAGCCGTATTATAATGTTGGTGAGCTTATAAGCAGGATAACAGAGTTGGAAAAAAATATTAAAATTGATAACAGCTCCAAGTCTTCCTTTGAGTGGCAGTCCGAATTGCATAGAGAAGGGAATGTTGTTAATGAAATTTCTGATAGTGTAGATTTAATGGATGTGTGGAATGAAATTATAAGCGAAATAATAAACAAGCACCCTCTTACGGCGCAGCCATTAAAAAATGCGTTAATTAAAGTTCTTGGAGATTTGTCTATACAGCTTACGGTAGCCAATCAGTTTAATTATGATGGTGTTATGGAGTTTAAAGAGCAAATTTTAAAACTTTTCCAAAAAAAAACAGGATTAAATATAGTAATTGAGGTTAACGTTGAAAAAAACGTATCTACGGAACTGACACAGGAAGATGTAATTGTAAAAGAAGAAAAAGATTTTGCTGTTGCTGAATATGCAGTTGAAGAAGATTTTAAGGAAACGACAAAAACTGCAATTCCTAAACACATAGAAGAAATAGCAAAAAAGTTTGGCTCAACTGCTAAAAAAATGTAATTTTTAGGTTAAATAAATATGAACAGACCGCAGCCCATAGAAAAGATGGTTGAAATAGTAAAAAAACTGCCTGGAGTAGGTCCTAAAATGGCTGAACGTCTTAGTTATCATATACTAAAAATGCCTAGGGATGAAGTTAACAGGCTTATAGATTCTATACAGAAAGCAAGGCAAACAATGAAAAGCTGTGGTATTTGCTATAATTTAAGCGAACATGATCCGTGCCCCGTATGTTCCGATTCTACAAGAGAACATGATACTGTATGTGTTGTTGAAACCCCTCAGGATTTAATAGCAGTAAGTAAGGTTAAAGACTATAAGGGTCTTTACTTTGTGCTTGGCGGGGCATTGTCACCCCTTGATGCGGTTGGTCCTTGCGACATAAGGGTTGATAAGCTAATAAAAAGATTAAAAAGTGGTACTATTAGCGAAGTAATAATTGCTACAGATGCAGACTCTAAAGGTGAGATAACTGCCATTTACCTTGCCGAGATTATAAAAAAATTAAATATCAAAGTCACAAGGTTGGGTTATGGTTTGCCCGTTGGCGGCGATATTGAATATGCTGATGAGGTAACTATATCACGCGCTATAGCGGGCAGGAAGGAGATGTGAATAGAATAAAATATCAAAGGAGATGTAAAATGAAAAAATCATTGGTTTTGTTGTTGTCGCTTACGTCAGTAACGAGTTCATGTGCAACGATATTTCAAGGTACAACTAACTGAACGCATTGCAATAAATTCAGCCACACAAGGTGCTAAGATTTATGTTGATGGAGATTTTGTCGGAAGTGATTCTGTAAACGTTAAATTGAAAAGAAATAGAGATCATGCTGTAGCTGTAAAAAAAGATGGTTTTCAGACAGAACGTAGAAATATTACAAGCGATCTTCAAGCAGGATGGTTGATTGTTGGTATTTTATTCGGGGGTATTATAATTGACGTGGCAACAGGAGCGTTGTTTAGGCTTTCTCCCGATAATATTAGCGTTGACCTAGAACCCGAGCAGAAAAAATAGAAAGGAGATTAAAAAAGATGTCAGCAAAAATGATTGAAGTTCGTTGGCACGGACGCGGGGGGCAGGGCGCAAAGACTGCGGCGCTTCTGTTTGCCGAGGCTGTTTTAGCAACAGGCAAGTACATTCAGGCATTTCCTGAATATGGGCCAGAAAGAATGGGCGCTCCGGTTCAGTCTTTTAACAGAATAAGCCAAGACCCTATCACAATTCATTCCGGTATAACAAATCCGAATTATGTAGTTATTTTGGATCCGTCTCTTATGGAGTCAGTTCCTGTAACTAATGGTGTCGGGACAACAGGGAGGGTTATAATAAATACTTCTTTTGGTGCTATAGAAATTGCACACAAACTTGGTATTGACGCAGCCCAGGTGTATGTGGTGAATGCAAGCAAAATAGCTGTAGAAACAATAGGTAAAGATATACCTAACACCCCCATGCTTGGAGCCTTAGTAAAAGTTATAGGAACTTTAGATATAAACGGCGTTTTGGAAGATACAAAAGGTAAGCTTACTGCAAAGTTTAGGCATAAGCCGGAAGTTATAGAAGGTAACCTTACATCTATAAAACGCGCTTTTGACGAAGTGAAAAACCAATAATTGCTGGCTTTGAGTCTGTCTAAAAACTCTTATCAAGCCACTGTCAATTTTTAACTTGTTTTGATAACTGACGTTGTTTTTGCGGGCAAGATACCTAAAACCAAGGGTTAATACGGTAAATACGAAAATCTATCAAGACCACGGGTTTTTAGGTAGATCCTGTCTAATATTTAATGAAAGAGGCTTTGCCTCTTGGAGGAATAAAGTGAATAAAGAAGAAAAGGGACAAAGTTCCAATAGAAAATTAACAGCAGCTGAACTTCCTGTAGGAGATATAGTTGAACCGGGGACAGCATTAGAATTTAATACAGGAAGTTGGCGTTCGCAAAGACCTGTATGGAATAAAGAAAAGTGTATCCATTGTTTAACGTGTTGGATTTCGTGTCCTGATACCTCTATAAAAATCGCTCCTGATGAAAAGAGAACAACAGTTGTTACAGGAATAGATTACGAACACTGCAAAGGTTGTGGAATTTGCGCGAGCGAATGTCCGATAAAGGTTAAAGCAATTACGATGGAACAGGAAAGGAAATAATTTTGATAGAGGCCTTGCCTCAAGGGGTTAATAAAATGATAAAGACAGTATATTCAAAAGGCAAACTTGTTGCAAAAACAGGCAACGAGGTTATGGCGGAAGCGATGCGTCAAATAGAGCCGGACGTAGTGGCGGCATATCCCATAACCCCCGCAACTGAAATTGTGCAGATTTTTTCACAATTTGTTGCAGACGGTATTGTGAAGAGCGAGTATGTTGCCGTAGAAAGCGAACACTCTGCAATGTCTGCTACAATAGCGGCATCTGCGGCAGGTGCAAGAGCAATGACAGGCACTTCTTCTCAAGGCTTGTGCCTTATGTGGGAAATGCTTTACATAGCTTCAGGCTTAAGACTTCCTATCGTTATGGCAGAAGTCAATAGAGCGATTTCTGCTCCATTAAATATTCACGGAGATCAATCTGATACAATGGGGGCAAGGGATTCTGGTTGGATTCAGATATATTCAGAAAATTCTCAGGAAGCTTATGATAATATGATTCAGGCTATAAGAATAGCTGAAAAGGCAAACCTTCCTACTCTTGTAACGACGGACGGATTTATTATTTCTCACTGTATGGAGGTTGTTGAAACTTATCCCGATGCTGATGTAAAAGCATTTGTCGGAGAATATAAACCTGCAAGATATCTTTTAGATACAAAGAGACCTTACACATTAGGCTCAATTGATTTACAGGATTATTACTTTGAGCACAGATTCCAACTTGCGCAAGCCATGAGAGACTCGAGTAATATAACTTTAGAAGTAGCTAACGATTTTGAAAAAATTTTTGGGCGCAAATATGACTTGTATGAAAAATTTATGTTCGATGATGCTGAAATTGCAATAGTAGTTATCGGCTCAACCGCAGGTACTGCAAAAGTTGTAGTTCAAGAATTGAGAGAGAAAGGTATAAAAGCAGGTCTTTTAAAAATAAGAGTTTACAGACCATTCCCAGCCGAACAAATTGCGAAAGACTTGACTCACATTAAAGCGATTGCCGTTATGGACAGGGCTGATAGTTGTTCTGGCGCTTATGCCCCTTTATATTCAGATGTTGTAGCGTCTTTATATACCGCAGGAGTCGTAAGTCCTAAAGCTGTAAATTATGTTTATGGTTTGGGTGGAAGAGAAATAAGCACTGAGCATATTACCGGCGTTTACGATACACTTGGCAAAATTGCTTCAGGTGCGCAGAAGCCGTCAAATCAGGTTGAATATATTAACGTAAGGAAAAAATAAGTTATAGTCAAATGACTTCAAGTTGCGCTACAGCAAAAAAGAAAATAAGTTTTTTGTTAAAAAGGTGGTCATAAAAGAGAGAATTTTTGTCAATCTCATCTGTATTTTTTAAAATTGCGGCATGGTGCAACTCGAAGTGATTTGACTGTATTGTGCGTTTCTTGCTCCGAAATACAAGATTTATCAAAACAAAAAATGTTAAAAGTTAGGCGCCATGAAAGAAATTTTTACAAAATATTGAAAAAGATACATTAGACCTCTTGATAATTAACATATAAAAGTACAACAGAAGTACTATAAAACAAAAAAGAAAGCAGGTAGGTCAGATGGAATGGGTTTAGTATTAATGGGAGTAAAGAAAGGGACATTTGATAAAACAAAGGATAGTCGGGAGTAAGAAAAGATAGGGGGGGGGGAGATGAGTAAAGAGAAAATTGAGTACAGAGAATATTGTAGGGATGATGTTTGAGTACTTCAGACAATACCGGACATATTATCGCAAGACAGTTACAATGTCAGCAAAAGTTGTGGATATAGGACGATAGGGTAAGCAGTTAGAATAATAGTTAATGGTGTATTTACTTCAAAAAACAGCTAGAATGACGGTTGATGGGGGCAGGCAAAATTTGTATTTACTTCGCTTAAACTACCTGTTTTTCTGTTAAATCTATACTCCTTAGTTTGTTATAAAATTGCAAAAATATGTCAAAACGTATCGGAAATAAACAAAATTGATGTCAAAAAAGGAGTTTATATCGTAAAAACTTACTTAAAGCAGTGTGTAGTGCGTCTTATGTTACTTTTTATTATCGTAGGAGTTTTTGTCTGTCAGTGCAACGCTCAGGACGC
>BNVV01000069.1 GCA_025998355.1 Endomicrobiia bacterium | reverse complement strand
ATTCGGCATGAAAAAAATGATTTTTTGCGTATTGTGCATCTGTATACCTTACAACCTTTGCTAATATTGTCATAGTATATGGCACAATCTTCACATTTGATCTGTCGATGAAGAAGAAGATGACGAAGATGATTTTATGAGCCTCTTGGAGCTTTCTTCTGGCGTCTCTATAAAACCTAAATCCAAATGAACGCACCTAGCCCAAGTACATATGTCCGCACATATATACGGCACCACAAGTATAACACTTAAAGTTGGGGCAGCCTTACTCATAAATTCATACCGCTCCTCTAAAGCACATAACAATTAGTCAAACTCTTTGTCGCTTGTCTTTTTGTGTGGGTGTATGTTGAAGTTGTTCTTTTAGACTTTTCATTTACTCCCCCCCCTTTTTTTTAATAATTTTTTATGCCTCTTTCTTAGGAGTGTAGTGCCCACATTTATTGTCTCCATTTCCACTGCACCAAACAATCCAGCAACCAGATTCGCGTCGCCCCTCTGGCTCATCTTCATCGTCCTGATCATCCTCCGTGTCTAGTTCATCTTCATCGTCCTGCTCATCCTCCGTGTCTAGTTCATCTTCATCGTCCTGTTCATCCTCTGTAGTCAGTTCTTGTTCGTCATTGTTTTGCTCTTCCGCTATATCGTGGTCACTGGTTACTACATTGCAATTGGTATTGGAAATGCAGAATACTGACTTGCAGCGTTCATCGAATACTGTCCAGCAACGGATTATAAAACAACCAAACTCTTCTTTCTCCTCTAACTTACAGAGAAAATCATCAAAGTCCGATATGCTTGTATTGTTTTTTATGTTTTTCATGTTTTCACCCTTCAATTTTTTTAAAATTTCTCTTTCATAAATTACCATTATCGTCTTAGAACAACCCCACGATAAAGTTTATGTTTTACTTCTAATTCTTCAACAATGTTACCCGTTATTTACATTTGACTGCGCATCCACCGTTTTTGAAAAACGTATGTTAATCAGAGAATCAACCAGCTTCTGATTGTAACACATGCTAGCTATAGCAATACCATTGAAGTTGGGCACACAAAAGTCCGATGAACAGTTAAATTCATATCGCTTCTCTAAAGCGCATAACAATTGGTCAAACTCTTTGTCGCTTGTCTTTTTGTCTGGATGTATGTTAAAGCTGTTCTTTTAGACTTTTTATTTGAAAAGGAGCTTAATCATAAAAACTTACTTAAAGCAGTGCATAGCACGTCTTATGTTGCTTTTTATTATTGTTGGGTAGGACGGTAATCCTATCCCTTTGTATTAAATATTTATACAGGAGGTCTAGGTCTATTAATCAAACAAAAAGATTTATGTTGTTCCGCTGATTGAGCTCTATTAATCAAACAAAAAGATTTATGTTGTTTCGCTAATTCATGATCGATTTCGTCGTTTTGCTCATCATCTGTGTCTAGTTCATGTCCGTCGTTTTGCTCATCATCTGTAGCTGGTTCATGTTTGTCGTTTTGCTCATCATCTGTGTCTAGTTCATGTTCGTCGTTTTGCTCATACACTGTATTGCTTCCACATAATACTGCCTTGCAGCGTTCATCGAATACTGTCCAGCAACGGATTATAAAGCAACCAAACTCTTCTTTCTCCTTTAACTTACAGAGAAAGTCATCAAAGTCCGAAAATGCTTGTATTATTTTTTATATTTCTCATGTTTTCACTCTTATTTCTTTTCAAATTGCCCACAAAAACAACGTCAACAACCAAAATAAGTTTAAGAATTGACAGTGACTTTGCCGCCAAGTTTTAGAGAATCCTTTTGATGGACTTTCCAAACATTACAAGCGCATCACTATCTTCTTTATTTCCTACTCACTGTTTTTTTATTTTCACTTTTTTCACATTGGGATCTTTTTATTTTTTCTTTTACTTCTTTTCTTATATATTCAAACCTTCTATTTCTTCCCTATCTCTAAATCCTATTCGCCTATTATCTACTCTTCTTATTTCTCTCTTAACTCCAATTATCTCTCTTCTTTCTGTCTTCTTCTTCCTTCCTTAAAATCTGTCCACCCAAGACTTCTTTTTTCTCAAAGGAAAGCCAAAAACTATCAGCAATAAACACTGTCATCCCTATAATGCCAAACCATTCCTGTTATAATATATAATGCTTGTAAAATCTTTGAATCTATGAAATTTTTAAGATATCCGCGCAAGTAACTTACAAAAGATTTGTAAAACTCTCGCACAAGACTTGTAAAAGATTTTTGTAAGATTTGTGAAATGTCGTTTGCGACATGCCCACCCTGCAAATCCTAAGACCCTCCCTCCTTCTTACATCACTGACTGCGCCAACTTTTTGCTTTTTTATCCCTTGCTTCTTTTTGCTCTTTTACTATCAGCTACTTTGCTTATTCTGCGTAAGCATTCTACACAAACATTTATACGATTGTCAAATTTTGTAAAATCTCCAGGGATAAACACGCAAAAAAGTTTCTTAGAGGCTCTGATTTTAAGCTCAAAGCAAATTTTATAGACTGCAATTTGGTAGCGCCCTGCGACAATCAAAAATCAAAAAAATGTGTATAGATTAAAGCACAAATGTGACAAAGTTAAAGTAAAGCGTGAAGGGAGAAAAGAGCAGGAAAAAGGATGCAAATTAGGAAATGAAGAAGAGTTTAATGAGTTATTGGTGGAATATTTAGTGTATTATAACAAAGGCCACATTTGGCGTTAAATCTAAAAACCCCTTTGTAGATTAGCAAGTAAATAATAAAATGTCGCATATGTACCTAATCAATACAGGGAATTGACAAAACGGATTATACTTATATATAATTTCGAAGGAGGCTTTAGTTCCACGTTTTGTAGTTTAAGTCATCTGACGGGTTATATGCTATAGCGGGTTAACTTTATGCAAACTAAAGGAGGAAATTGATGCTTGCGCTACTTAAATTTACTAAAGAGGCGCATAATCAAAAAGACTAGCTAAAAGTGGTGTGCTTCGTGTCGCGTCCGTTTTTTTTGAGATAACGCAAAGCTTACCGATGTAGAGTTAGTCAACTACAAATACTATTGGGGGGGGTATAGAATGGCAGTTCGATTACGTTTGCAAAGAAGAGGCAAACCAAAAAGGCCTTGCTATAGAGTTGTTGCAGTAGATCAAAGAGTAAAAAGGGACGGGAAGCCTATTGAAATTTTGGGTCAGTATGATCCTATAGCAGTAGGCAATAAATTCAATGTTAATATGGACAGAATAAATTATTGGTTAAGCACCGGTGCAAAAGCTTCAGAAACGGTGGCTGTATTAATAAGGAAGAATCAAGCAGTAGAAAGCAAATAACTCTGTTTTGGTCTTCAGTTGTGCATATTAAGGTTACCGGGAGAAAACTATGAAAGACCTAGTACTTTTAATGACAAAAGCTTTGGTTGACAATCCAGAACAGGTGGAAGTCAAAGAAGTTGCAGGTGAGAGAACAACTGTTTTGGAAATAAAGGTTGTTGACGCCGACAGAGGTAAAATTATCGGCAAAGAAGGTAGGATTATTAAAGCAATAAGAGTTATTGTAAGCTCAGCTTCTGCAAAGCTTAACAAGAGAACAACTGTCGAAGTAGTAGAGTAATGCGAGATGAATTTAAAAAAGAATGATTCAAGATGGAAAGTCTCCGATGTATTAGGGTTTGAGGTCTTTAACCAGCACGGAGATTGTGTGGGGATTCTTTCGGATGTTATATTAACGGGCAGTAACGACATCTGGGTTGTAAAGTATTACAACGAAGAAGTCTTAATTCCTGCATTAAAAAGTGTAATAAGAGAAGTGAATATTGCAAGAAAGAAAATTTTTGTTGTTTTGCCAAAAGAATATAAGGACGTTTATGGTCAAGTGAAATCGGCAGATGATATCCTTGAGTATAATGGTTATTTCGTCTATGAAGATTGATATTCTTACAATATTTCCGAAAATGTTTAAAGGACCTTTTACGGAAAGCTTGATAAGCAGAGCCACAAAAAAAGAAATTCTTAAGATTAATATTACAGATGTAAGATCTTTCTCCAAAGATAAGTATAAAAAAGTTGATAATAAGCCTTTTGGCGGTGGTGGCGGCATGGTTATAAAACCTGAACCACTGTATGATGCCATAAAAAGCACAGGGGTAAAAAAAAAGAATGACTTTTATAAAAACTCTTATGCAAAACCTTATGTTATCTATATGTCACCTCAAGGCAAAACGCTAAATGATAAGATTGTAAAAAATCTCTCAAAATTTCAACATTTGGTTCTTGTATGCGGTCATTACGAGGGTATCGATGAACGCATTATGAGTTATGTTGATGAAGAAATATCAATTGGCGATTATGTGCTTACTGGTGGAGAAATTCCTGCAATGGTTTTGGTTGATAGTGTTGCGAGAATGCTTCCGGGTGTTGTCAAAGAAGAAGATTCTGTAAAAAATGATTCGTTTTATAACGGATTGTTGGATTATCCTCATTATACAAGACCTGCAGTGTTTAAGGGTTATGAGGTTCCATGTGTTCTTCTATCGGGAGATCATAAAAAGATTTACGAGTGGCGCAAAAAAGAGTCGTACAAAAGGACAAAAGAGCGTCGCCCAGACTTGTTAAAAGACAGAGTAGAAATTGAAGAGTAAAAGAAATAAAATTAGCTGGCGGTACTGTAAATTGTATTTTGTTGTTAATTTGCAGCCAACTAACTTCTATGTCGTGGTAGGCCTTGCGCTCGCTAAAAAATAGGCGCGGTGCTGTATTTGTTTGAGTAGCTCGCAGGTTGTGTGCGTCTTTGTGTGGTGCAAGTATATCACTAAAGGAAGTTAGTTGGCTGTGGTTGGCTTTGTTATTTATAAAGGAGCAGCAGAATGTCATTACTAGAACAAGTGCAATTAGCACAGAAAAGAAGTTTGGGTGTATCTTTCAAATCTGGCGATCAGATAAAGGTATATTTTAAAGTAGTTGAAGGCGAAAATGAGAGGATACAGGTTTTTGAAGGTGTTGTTATACGTATGAAAGGTAGTGGGCTTTCAGAAACCTTCACGATAAGGAAAATTTCTTTCGGTATAGGTGTAGAGAGAATTTTTCCTATTCATTCCCCTCGTATAGAAAAAGTTGAAGTTGTAAGGCATGGAAAAGTACGCAGAGCAAAACTTTACTATCTAAGAAATCTCTCGGGTAAGGCTGCAAGAATTTCTGAAGATTCTTCAAGAAGATTTGCAAAGAAAGATCCGGTTGCGACAGAACAAGCTCCTATAAACACGACAACCACATGAAAAAATTCTCAGACGACTGATTTTAAATCTAAACAGAATCCATGAGCCATTATTTAGCACCATTGATGGCGTTCAAGAATTAAAAGAGCTTTCATGCGTTTCAACTGGGGAATGAAAGCACGTTTTGAGGGGTGAGGTTTATGAAAATAAAAGCAGTGTTGAGCGCATTTGTCTTGTTTGGTTTGATGTTAAGTTCGTGAAGTAAAAAAGACAAAAATAAAAATAAAGACAACGATAGTTTTATAGATAGATCTAGGCATACTCCGGCAACTAAGTAGCAGTGCTAAGTTTGGAAAAATATCTTATCATGTTTGATATCGCCTCTCATAAAACAGCTAAAGTTTCCTCAAAATTTTAAAGCAGCAGTATGCCAATACAGAAATTAATTGTGGTATAAACATACCCTAATGCTAGATAAGGCAAATGGACTCATTATTTTTTGACGGAAATTTTTACAACAAATGGTTCGCACTGGTTGCAGGCATTGACGAAGCCGGAAGGGGGTCTTTAGCGGGTCCTGTGACAGCGGCGGCGGTAATTCTTGCTAAAGACTTAATAATTCCCGATTTAAACGATTCAAAACAAGTATCAGAAAGAAAAAGAGAACAGCTTTTTTTAATAATAAAAGAGAAAGCTTTAGCTTATGCCATTAAAGCTGTCGATAATACGATTATAGATAAAATCAATATTTTACAAGCAACTTTTCTTGCAATGTCTCGAGCTGTGTTAAAATTACAAATCAAACCCGAGCTGTGTTTAATAGACGGAAATCATAAAATTCCAAATCTCCCTTTTAAGCAGGAGGCAATCATTAGCGGTGACGCAAAAAGTGCATGTATTGCTGCGGCTTCAATTCTTGCTAAAGTTACTAGGGACAAAATTATGAAGGAATACGCAAAACAATATCCTGTTTATGAGTTTGAGAAGCATAAGGGATACGGAACAAGACAACATATAGAATCTTTAAAGCAGTACGGACCATGTCCAATTCACAGAATAACTTTTGCTCCCATAAGCGATATTGTGTCTCAAATAAAACTTAATATTTAAAATTCTTACTGCTATAAGTTTTTGAAAGTTGTAGTTTGATTTTTTAAAATCCCTGCGTTTTTGGGAAAAAAGGAAAAAAGAATGTCGCTATAGTCAAATCCCTTCAAATTGCACCGTAACAAAAAAGAAGATAAGTTTTTGTTAAAAAGATGGGCGCAAAAGGGAGGATTTTTGCTAAGCCCCCCCAAGAGTAGTATGGCGCAGCTTTGAGGCAATTTGAGTGTAACTTTTTATATGTGGAAATCTTGATTGTTTTGCAATAGGCAATATCTTTAAATATTTGCCACAAAACAAAAAGGTTTACTAAAGAATGTTTGTAGCGTAGCCTGCCACAAAGAGTTAGCACAAGACGCTCTCTATTTTTGAACTAATGCAAAGAATTGTTCCTTAAGAAACAAGTATAATCAAGGTGTATAAGGGTGTTGGATATTGACACTAAATAGGGCTAAAAGCCCGTATGTATCAAAATCTCCAACACCACAAGGTAAAAAGCATGAGGTTGC
>BNVV01000068.1 GCA_025998355.1 Endomicrobiia bacterium | reverse complement strand
TGTCACCGTCGTGCGTTGATCTTTCTTCTTCTTTTGCTTTTGTTGTTTGCGCTTCTTTTATTTCTTCTATTTTCTCTGGAGTATAGCATACCTTCTGTTTACAATGGAAGTGTTCTTTTTATCGCACGAACTCAAGGCAAGACCAAATGCAACAAATATGCTTAATGTTGCTTTTAGTTTCATTGTTATATTTCTTTTTTGCTTGTAGCTCTTATTTTTTCACAATGTCTCCTTTGACGCAAGCAACATCGCCTTCGCAAATCTTTTTATGTTTTTGTCTTTTGCATTATTTTTATATCCATATATGGCGTTGTTGTAACACAACATGATTTTGCAATAGGTGGATCTTTGTAAAAACTTTTGCCATTTAGCTTCCCTCCTCACCTCTTTTTATGAGTCTTTTTTTTGCTCTTTCTTAAAAAGGTGGTCAAGTCAGGTGAAATACAACATTTTATCAACTACAAACAAAAAACACTCTGGTGGAGCCAGCGGGAATTGAACCCGCATCTTATCGTTGCGAACGATATATTCTCCCGTTTAACTATGGCCCCAGTTGAAAGTTTGCGTTACTTCAATATAAATGTTATAGCAATATTATACTTTTTTGTACATTTCCAACACAGATGACAGGACAAACGCATGAAAACTCTTTTGATTTTTGATTGTCGCAAAGCAGTCTACAAAAATTTGCTTTGAGTCTAAAATCAATCGCCCCAAGAAATCTTTTTCATGCGCTTGTTGTGCAAAGATAATGAACCTCCGCGCAGCTTGCTTTGCGCGCGGGTATAAGCGGTGAAAATCAAAGAGCTGTAATTGTTGCTGTGGATCTTTGACCCCATGTTTAGCAACATAGCCCAAGAATCATTTCTCTGTTGCCTACTTGCTAGCGTTGCAATAAAGTCATCGCTCTGACGCCACCCCAAAGTTCTTTCTTTAAGTCATGACGGCAAAATATTTCTAGCACTGTTATGCTTTTGATAACTTGTATTGCTTGGCATTAGGGAGAACTTTGGGCTGCAACTTAAGCAGGGTAGCGGGTGATTGCCATCTATTCCAATTTGCTCAAACTCTATTTCGCAAGCGTTACTAAATTTCTTTTGTTATTTAGGCTATTACACGCTTTAAATTGCCAAATATAGCTTTTCTTATACTTATGGGCGTTACAAAAATGATAGTGTATCTTATATGCGCTATTGTCCCATCCTTTAAGCGTTTCCATAGCCTAATTGTACTACTTTAAGCGGTTTGCGAGCTTGCCTTGCGGGATTATAGTTTAACAATAAATCGAGTTAAAATTATCATATTTTGCGATTTGTATAAGGCATATGTAAAAATGTGATCTATACAAGAGATTTAATACGTGTTTTAAATTTTTTACGGTTTATCACTGTACGGAACCAAATGCGCCGCCCAACCTCCGGTTTTTGAGTTTAAATAAGCATCGATAGGATTATCTTCATTATTTTTATTAAATAATTTTGCAGTATTTCTTTTGCTTTCTGCATAATTAACAGTAATAGCAATCTCTGCCGCTGTAGCCACGACTGCGGCGGGTGGCCCAAAGGAGAAAATATGCGCTACTGCTTTTGCCATTAAACCTAATTGCTTGGCAGATGCTATTTCAACTAAAGAACCTGTCGTTTTTGTTACTCCAGTAAAAGTATCTTCTTTTTTAGGAAACATTGAGCCCTTAGCATTATACGGAGCAGCCGCAGAAAAAACCGTAATTCTAGGATAATTTATACCTAGCAACTTGGCAAATAGAGGTTTTTTATTATCTGATTTTTGAGTGAGAATAACCTTAATTTTTTGTTCGCTAAACCTATTTCCTTCAACAAACCATGAATAGTCACTTTTTTTATATTTATCTCTTTTTAAAAAATGAAAATGCTTATCAGAACTTAAATGTACACATGGGACATTAACAGTGGAATAGTATTGTATTCCTTTTGAATTGCGTTTAAGTCCTAAATTTTTTTCAGGTTTTGAGGGAAGCAATATAACATTATAATCTTTGCTTATATTGTCTTTGAGAATGCTGAGATAGTATATGTTATATCCCTTTATTGCCGCATCTTGAATTTTTTGCAAAGAATCAACCATCTGTTTTATTTTTTTTACGCCTGAGTCTTGTTTATTATAAAAAGTTTTGTGTTTTAAATCTGAAAATGGGTTTTCTGATGAAAGAAGCATTGTTGCAGGAAACCCACCTATTGCATCGGTTGAATAAGATGATAGCTGTATGCCTCTGGGATTCATCCCAAGGGATAACACTGTACCCATAAGATAATTTGTACCTCCTAAGAAATTTAGAACTCTTGCTTTATGCGTTGCCAAAGACAACGCTATATTATCAGCCTTATTTTGCATAATCATTCTATTTCTTATAAGATTAGCGATATTAAGCATCATAGCGCAGCTTATAACAAGTATAACTACAAGAATTAAAAAATAGTATAAAGTTTGGCCTTTATTATTTTTCAAAAGATTTTGCTCCAGGAAAAGCTTTAAAATAATATTTCTCATCAGGCGATGGAACCATTCTGTTTCTTGAGGATTGATAGCGTCTATTTTTAAACAAATTATTTTTTAAAACTTTTCCAAACAGCGCTCTTGTAAAATAGTGTATTTTAACTGTTTCTTTAGCTATATTTTTGCCACAATAGTCTTTTGAAGTTTTTTTACCCTTCCAAATACTTACCGACTTATTTTCAGAATCCGAGCGATCGTTGTCAACAATAACTTCTTCCGAATCTTCCCCATCTTTTTTAAAATATTTTACAACATCTTGCTTGGACGAAAGCACGAAATGCGAAGGATTAAGGTTACTTGTTACAGAACTTAAAGGATAAAAGAATCTAAGATACGTTTTAGTTTTGTCTTCTGCTTCTTTAGCGCGTAGGTTACTTTCAGTAACAGCAGCAGAACGCATTGCAACAAATGCAGCTTCATTTGCAATCATATCATCAACCGTTATAATACAAACTTGTATAAACGCAAACATTATAATCGTCGTAAAAACAACAACAAACAAAGCTTCAATAGTAGACTGTCCTGAATTTCCAAGCCGAGTTCTTCTCATTTCACATAACTCATCTTAGGCGCAGACGTTTTTAATGCGCCTGCAGCTATTCCTGAAATGTCAGAAACTTTCTTATACTTTGCGCTCCAAAACTTCTTATAAATACCAAACGCACCTGATGCTGCCATAAGCAAAACAACAAACACCAGTATAAATTCTGTTAAAGTTTGTCCTACGTTTTTTATCATGAATCTCTCTAAAAACCCATAGTTTTTTCTATTTTTAGTATTTTTGTTTCGATTGTTAAACTATTGCCCCACGGCTTGCTGTGAGGGAACCGCTTGTAGTACAATTAGGCTATGGAAACGCTTAAAAGGTGGACAGCATAGTGCATATAAGAGATACACTATCATCTTGTAACGCCCATAAAATATAGAAAAGCTATATTTGGGAATTTAAAGCGTTGTAATAGCCTACAAATAACAAAAGAAATTTAGTAACGCTTGCGAACATAGAGTTTGAGCAAGAATAATTACAGCTCTTCAATTTCCTCCGCTGATACCGCGCGTCTTGTTGTGCGGAGGTTTATTTTTTTAAAATTTTAAAAATTCTTTGTCAAAATACAAAAAACTTCTGCTACTAGTTCTTGATTTTTGATTATTTAGGGTAAAAACTACCTAAACTTATTGCCTTTTTAGACAACCTAAACCTATTTGTCGCGTAAAAATGCGCTCCGGTGTATAATTCAAACCTGTAGTTTTAAAATTATGTATTCCAACTATTAAATTAAATCTAAAAAACCCAATGCGTTTTATTCTATTTCTATATCTGTTAGATATTATTCTTAAACCTCTTTAAAACGTTTGCGCTCGTTTGTTTTCATGATTGTTTTTACAAATAGTTTGAAAAAAGGCAAATAAATACCCCGCAAGGGTTGTCTGCCACCCCTTTTGCGAGAAAATGTCCTTTGCTTTCATTTTTCCTACACCAAATAAAAGTTACCTTTATCTTTTTTTTGATAAATTCTAGAAGGTTTTTAGAGAGACCCTTTATGGAAATAAATACAAGGCAAATGTAATTTATAATTTATCAAATTTTTGTATTGACAAAAGGGTTTGCCGCAGGCTTAGAATTGATTGTGAAAAAATTAATTTTAAGCTTTAGTTTTCTAGTTGGTTTGGCTCTACACACCGCAGCGTATTTGCCTAGTGACGGCAGAGAAGTTTTAGATTGTAATTTACAACTTCTCAAGAACTTCTTGCTGATCTTTTAGTTTGTTGATCTATTCTTTTACACTATATGGGTACGGTTTGACGGTATGGCGCTAGCGCATAAAGTCGGAAAATCTAGAAAACCAATTAGAATCACTAACCGATATTAAAACAATTGCAGGATTTGCGCCCATAAGCTCAAAAAGACCGGTCGAACCTTCATTTACAATTTTTACTATGGCATTTTCCCTGTTACACCTAAGCTTTAGTCAATCCATTGTTTATTGCTTCTGCTACAGTTTTGCCTTTAAATTCCATTTCAGGCATTTGTTTACTATACCTCTGCACAAATAAGTACCTTGTCATTAGTAGATTGCCTCTGCCTAAAGACAAGAAGCTTGTTATTTTAATTTAACTACTTACCCTTGCAACATCATCCTATACTTTAGACGGTATCGTACCCCTGCATCTTCGTCTTCTTCGCTTTCGTCTGCGTGTCACGCCCTGTGTTGTCACACACCGCCTGTGTTGCCGCCACCCATCTGTACCACCGCTGCCTTTGCCGCGCTGTGTCTGTACTGCTTGCTTGCATCTAGTGGTGGCAGACGATTACGCTCGCCACCCCTGCCCCGCCACCTACATTATTGCCATCTTAGTTTAGCATAGACATTCCCACATTTATATACAAATATCATTGCTTACTTCTCCTGCTTAATTCTCCAAAAACAACTTTGACCATCACCACCATACTCACCGGGAACTAAGCTCATCATCCTTCTACCATTTTGCAATGTGGTGTCTATTTCAGATTTTGCGATTTTTGTTAATGTTTTGTCGGACACTATGAATTTATCACTATCCCAATCATATAAACTTACTTCAAAGTTGCCTGATGAATCTTCTTCAAGCAACAAATAAAGATCGCCCTCATCACCGTTATCAATAGAAAATTCACTCCTCTCGATCGTTTTCAGTTCGGTGCGTTGGTTAAACCAAAAATTTTCTTTTTCTTCTTCAAGATCGAAGGCGTAACATGCCCAGTCATCAGAGACGTCATAAAAAACAACAAGGTGTCCTAAATATTCCGAATACCACTCTGCATTCTTGCTTTCCGAAAGAAGTCCCACGCGGTATGATGACGGAGGTTTTTTGAAATGCGTTCTAAAAAGTTCTTATGTGATGGCAAGGGCGAGGATGAGGATGACGACGATGACGATGACGACGAGGATGAGGACGAGAATGAGGATGGACTAGACGAAGATACATCTGCACCTGCACCTTTGTCACTACTTGAACTTGAACTGCTCGAGCTTGAACTTGTTGTAGATAGGTCTAGACCACCCGGTGAAAAAACACTCGGGTTTGAACTGCTCGAACTTGAGCTTGAAATCACTGATGACGCCCTCCCATCTACACCACTGGCTGCATTGTCGCCATCGTTTGTTGGCGGTAGTACACGTACTAGTGGTAGTGGTTGTTGTTGTGTGTGATCCACCAGCTGTTTGTGTGGTGGTTGTTGTTGTTGCGCTAGTGTAGAAACGCTACTGGCGCTGTGACCGCCTACTACTATTGTGTGCTATCTGCAACTTGCTCTTGTGGTGGTGGTTGCTGCGACGGCGTTTCGGATGATGATGATGACGACGATGACGACGAGGATAGTGGGTCTGGCTGTGGATCTGGCCGTGGGTCTGGCTGTGGGACTACTGGCTGTGGGAGGACTACTGGCTGTGGGGCTAGCTGTGGGTCTACTGGCTGTGGGGCTAGCTGTGGGTCTGGAGCTGCTTGTCCTGCTGCTAGCCGATCTTGTTCTTCTTTAGCTGCTTGTTCTGCTGCTGCTGCTAGTCGATCTTGTTCTTCTTTAGCTGCTTGTTCTGCTGCTGGTGCAGGCGCATGATGTCCGACACCTTCGTCTTTGCCTATGCTGTTTGGACCGCTGCGCTTGGGCAAATCGTAGCTGGCTTTCCAATCCCATGATGATGTTAGTGTTAGACTGCGCTTGGGCAAATCGTAGCTGGCTTTCCAATCCCATTCTGATGATGTTAGTGTTAGACTTGAAGGTGAATTCGAGCTCCTTGAATCTGCTGCTAGCCGATCTTGTTCTTCTTTAGCTGCTTGTTCTGCTGTTAGTCGATCTTGTTCTTCTTTAGCTGCTTGTTCTGCTGTTAGTCGATCTTGTTCTTCTTTAGCTGCTTGTTCTGCTGCTGCTAGCCGATCTTGTTCTTCTTTAGCTGCTTGTTCTGCTGCTGCTAGTCGATCTTGTTCTTCTTTAGCTGCTTGTTCTGCTGTTAGTCGATCTGCTTGTGCTTTAGCTGCTTGTTCTACTGCTAGCCGATCTTGTTCTTCTTTTGCTCTTTGCTCTTCTTTTATTTCTTCTACTTTCTCTGGAGTAGCATACCTTCTGTTTACAATGCTCGCGTTCTTTTTATCGCACGAGCTTAAAGCAAGACTGAATGCAACAAATACGCCTAATGTTGCTTTTACTGTTTTTGTTTTCATGGACTTTTCCCCTTTTTTGCCATATACCACTTCATTACCTAGCAAGATCGTATTGACTATAAATTTTTTATTAGACCTCTTGCACAACTAATATATAAAAGTACAATAGAAGTACTATGAAACAGAAAAAGAAAGCGTGCGGAAACAGATGGAATGGGTTTAGGCGATTAATGGGAGTAAAGAAAGGGACGTT
>BNVV01000067.1 GCA_025998355.1 Endomicrobiia bacterium | reverse complement strand
TATAATTCTCTTTATCAAAGAAATATGTGATAGCTGCTAATTACATTTGTGATTGAAAAATAACAGGAGTAAGCGATGAAAAAGAAAAAAATAATAAGCGCAATTATTTTATTTGGTCTTGCGTTAAGCTCGTGCAAAGGTTGTCCTAGGAAACATAATACTCTGGATAGAAATGCTCCTGCTCTAAATCTAGATTTAGCCAATCTCAAAAAGCTCATCGATAAGCTCCCTGACCCCGCTATCGCCGACGCCCTCGGCAAAATCGTCTTTTATACCGCCTCCAAATTTCTCGAACACGGCGCTAAAGTTATCAACAACATCGCTCCCGCTGACAGTAACGCCGTCCCCAACCGCTATGGCATCGCCATCTGCTGCTACGACCCCCATAGAGACGGCGCCGCCTACTACGCTTCCGTCAATGCATCCTTAGCCATTAATCTTACAAACCACATCGTCACTGAAATTGCTAAGAACATCAACCATTGTAGTTACGCCGACAAAACCCACACCGCCGCCCGCGCCGCCAAAGCCAACGCCTCCGCCGCCCGCGCCGACGCCACCAAAGCCCGCACCCTCGCTGATAATACCCCCGTCGACGCCACCGTCGTCCGCGAAGTCGCCAAAGCCGCCTACGGCGAGTACTACATCGACGACTACGGCGCCTACAACGTCAACGACGACACCACCACTGACTACGCTGCCCGTGCCGAAGCCGCCGCCTACGCCGACGTCGCCACCGAAATTGCCAAAAAACTCGGAGAGTTAGAGGAGTTTTTTAACAAATGGAAAAAGTAAAGAACCTAAAGCGTTAGTCGTCAAAGCCAACGCGTCATTGCGCCCCTACTACACACGACTTGCGCATCTTGCTGCATCTGGCCGCGCAAAGCCTGGGTTCACCTACAAGATATGCGCATCTCATTGCACATGCTACTACCAGACCGCGGTCTGACTGTTGTATTTGCTTGGATACTTTTGAAGATCTCAGAAAATGCTCTGGGATGTCACCACCAATTTTGTCACGGTTGTATAGCCAAATGGTTAAGAATATATAATTCTCCTACATGCAGAAGGAACATTTTACATTTATACGATATAGTAACGATGGTGATATTTATGCCTACACTTGATATTATTACGTTAAATGATAAGGCTACTGTGAACGTGTCTTTGAAAAGGATAACTTATGAAAACTAAAAGATTAGACCTCTTGCAATCTCGACGTACATATCTTTGTTGCCCATGTACCGTATTATCCTTGTAATGCCTTTTACTCCCACAGTGCTTTTTTGCTCTACGCAAAAACATTACGCTTTGGGTTTACCGATTTATATGACAATAATTTCATACATACATAGCATGTGCGCCTGCTTATGCTTCAAAAACAGTAATAAATAAAGTTAACGCTCAAGGCTCAACAAACAAAGAGCAAAAGGAATTGTTGCATGGCAACAAATGGACGATAAATATGGAGAATAAAAATATTTCATCAATAGGTGAGTTTGGGTTAATAGACATAATCAAAAATCAGTTTTTAAATTCAAAAGATAATAAAGATATTGTTGCAGATATCGGCGACGACTGCTTTTGTTTTAGATCAGGCAAAGATACAATTTGTGTAACAAAAGATATGCTTATTGAAGATGTCCATTTTAAAAAAGAGTGGATAACGCCGCAGGAACTTGGCAAAAAAGCCATTGAAGTAAACGTAAGCGATATAGCGGCAATGGGCAATATAAAACCCAAATATGCTCTTATAGGTTTAGGTATTCCTCCTACAACTTCCGAAACATTTATAAAAAACTTGTTTAAAGGTCTCAAAAAAGCCTGCAACAAGCACAAAATGATAATAGCCGGTGGCGATACGGTAAAATCAAACAAAATTACAATATCCGTCACGGTTGTTGGCATAGGGGAAGACAGAATAATAAAAAGAAGTGGCGCAAAGACTGGAGATTTAATCGGCGTAACAAACACATTTGGAGATGCCGGAGCTGGAGTTTTTCTTTTATACAAATACGGCGCAAAGTATAAATATACTAAAGATGAACGTTCTTTAATTTTAAAACAGAACAATCCGAAAGCAAGGCTTGATGAATCAAGCAAAATATCAAAGCATCTAACTTCCTTAATTGACGCTTCAGATGGTTTATATATTTCTGTCGGTTTACTTACAAAAGACTCAAATAAAGGCGCTGATATTTATATGGACAAAATTCCTACTTCGCAATCTTTAAAAAAAATTTTTAAAGAAGAGAACAAACAACTTAAGTTTGCATTGTTTGGCGGAGAAGATTATGAACTTGTTTTTACTGCGCCGGAGCCAAAAACTGAACTTATAAAAAAATTAATTCCTCAAGTTTCTTATATAGGAAAAATAAATTCATCAAAAGAGGTAAGATATTTCCATAATGGTAAAGAGCAAAAAATTCAATGCCGGGGATTTAAACACTTTTAAAAATAGTATTTTTATTACTAAAACTTCCGAAGAAACAAGAAATTTAGGTAAAAAATTTGCCGCCGTATTAAAAAGCGGCGATATTATTTTTTTGAAAGGTAATTTAGGAAGCGGTAAAACGACTTTTACGCAAGGAGTTGTAAAAGCTTTTGGCAACAAAGGTTTTGCGCGCAGTTCAAGTTTTATGCTTGTGAACGAATACGATGCAAACGATTTAAAGCTTTTCCATCTGGACTTGTATAGACTTCAGCCATCAAGTGTTTGGGATGTGGGTATAGAAGATTATATTTACAGCGGTAATATTTCGCTTATCGAATGGGCAGACAGGCTTATAGGTTTTGAAAATGACAATCACTGGAATGTCGAAATTGAGAATACAGGATCTGAAAGAAAAATAAAAATAGAGAAGCAAAAATGAAAATTTTGGCAATAGAAACTTCAGGAAGAACATTCAGCATAGCTTTGAACGAAAACGAAAAAACCATAGCTTCATTTTACTACGATAACGGACATATCCATTCTGAAATGATTGTGCCGGCCGTAGAAAGATTGTTAAAAGAGACGGGGAATTCTTTTGAAACTATAGATAAATTTGCAGTGTCTACAGGCCCTGGAAGTTTTACGGGGACAAGAGTCGGTATGACTGCTGTAAAAGTATTTGCCCAATTGCTTCACAAACCCATTACAGCAATTAATACTTTATCAATTTTGGAAAAATCTTTTATTCAAATCAAAGGAATAAAAATAGTTGCCGCTATTGATGCTTTTAGGAACGAGGTTTACGTTAAAGACAACAAAAAAATTATTATTAAAAGCATAGATTCTTTCGTTAGAGACCTCAAAAAATATAAAAACAAAATACTTGTCATAGGAAACGCCGTGATAACCTATAAAGAACAGCTTGTAGAAGGGCTCGGAAATTTTAGCGTATCGTTGCCATACAGTATGCATATGCCAAAAGCTCAAGATTTAGCTACACTGGCTTATAATTCCACAAAAAGCACAGACTATTCAAAGATAGAACCGCTCTATATTCGTCGTTCATGGGCAGAAGAAAATAAAAAAAATGCAGGGAAGTAATCTATACATTTACATATTTTCTGTAATAGAGACCTCCTGCATAAATCATATCTCCAGATTATATATGTGATACAAAATTAAACCTCAAAACCCAAAATGCTCTAATGCCTGATAATATATTTACACAACTGCTGCGTAACGAAGTATAAACTAAAAAACAAAGACAAGCGCTACTTTCAATAATCTCTGTTTATGATATAATCCGCAAGCTTAATAAATATTTCGGATTTATCACCAAATATAGATACTGCTTTTTTTGCTCTCTTAATATATTCGCCTGCTTTCTTTTCGGCTGTTTCTTTACCGTACAAGGACAACGCAGTAAGTTTATCATTTTCTGCATCGCTGCCATTTTTGCCAAATAGTTTCTTATCTGCATATACATCTAAAATATCATCGGTTATCTGAAAGCCCATGCCAATATTTGTTCCATAAACTTCAAGAGATTTTAAACTTTTTTTATCCGCGCCAGCTAAAATAGCCCCTACTTTTAAACTTGCGACTATCAATGCGGCTGTTTTTTGAATATGTATAAATTTTAATTTATGTTCTAGTGATACTTTGTTTTTTTTGCTCCATTTTCCTGTTTCAAAAGTATCTTCAGCTTGTCCTGCAATCATACCTCTATATCCGCCGTAAACTGAAAGAACCTTTATCGCTTCATTTATATTTTTATCACTGCTGTTTGATTTAGTTATTAAATTAAAAGACTCTGTAAGAAGAGCATCTCCGCACAAAATAGCAGCTGCTTCGCCAAACTTTTTATGATTTGTGGGCGCTCCTCTTCTCAAATCGTCATTATCCATAGCAGGTAAATCATCATGTATTAAAGAGTAAGTATGCAGATATTCAATGGCGCAAGCCGCAGGGACTACATCTTTGGATTTTACGCTAAAAAGCTTTGCCGCTAAAATAACAAATATAGGACGTAATCTTTTACCACCCGCTAAAACACTGTATCTCATACCTTGAGAAATAATAGAATTATCTTTAGGCAAAAATCTTTTTAACGCAGAATTCACGTTTTCCGTTTTTTTTGTAAGATATTTTTTAAAATCAATCCCTTTCTGCAAAGTACTACTCCTTAAAAAGACTCTTGATTCAAGGTCTTTTTCTTCACTTTCTTCAAGTGGGTTGGCCAACTAACTAAGCCGCAAGTCCGCAAAGAGCTAGCTTTAAAATAGAGCGCTAATCGCTAAATTTTCTAGCCCTAAGAGGAATGCGCTACTTTCTTGCTAGCACCTCAAAGCGCATCTTACATCTATTTTTTTAGTGAGTGCAAATGTACCAATACAGAAGTTAGTTGGCTATACTCCGGAAGAAGTTATAATTTCAATTTTTTTCTTTGTCTCGTTCAATTTTGACGAACAAAATTTTGCAAGTTCGGTACCTTCGGAAAACAAAATCCAAGCCTTATCCAAATCAGGCGAAGTATTTTCCATTTCTGAAACGATTGCCTCAAGTCTTTCAAGAGACTTCTCGAAAGTTAATTGTTTTTTAGCCATAGACTTTTACCTCTTAGCACTTAGTGCTGTTGTCATTTGCGCAAGTAGCGGGAATCCATTTTTCGGCATTGCGCCCCTTAAGTTTTTAGCGCCAAAACCCATAAAACACCTTTTCTTATCAATATAAAATTGCAAAAGCGCGATAAAAATATAAAAAATCAAAAATCAAAAGCTCTCAAAAAAGCTTTATGCCTTTGGGCGTGAATGCTACATGTTTCCATATCCCTTAACATATGCCATACTTATTTCTCTCACTAGTTGATAAACCCGATATTCTTTTTTTTGAGTTCAAAAACAAATATATTGCATATATCCATTTTACTAAATCTATTGTAGTTTTCCTAAAAATACAGGATTATTCATATAAATTTTATTAAACGTGATTTTGCTACCCAAACCACTTTGCCAACCTTCTCTCTTTGACGTCATTTAACACCTCTTCATGCCACGTTAGTTAAATGAAAACGTGTCGTAAAAATTTGACAGACAAAATTTTAATTAATATGTACAATCCAACCTTTCTTAACAAAAGTCAAGCCCAAATGTTAGTTATGAGGTTCTACAAAATATGTTATGATACCCTACCAAGGACTTGACAGACAAAATTTTAATATGTACAACCCAATCTCTCTTAACAAAAGCCAAGCCCAAATGTTAGTTATGAGATTCTACAAAATATGTTATGATACCCTACTAAAGACTTGACAGATAAAATTTTAATATGTAAAACCCAATCTCTCTTAACGAAAGCCAAGCCCAAATGTTAGTTATGAGATTTTACAAAATGTGTTGTAAGATGCAGGGGCTTGACAAGTGAGATTTTGGTGTGATATACATAATTTAAAGAAGATCACAAAAGACAAGGGAGATCACAAAAAGACGTAAATCGAAGGATCAAAGACTAAAAAAATAAGTCTAGTGTTAGAAAACTCTGCGTTAATTGCCCGAAGATGAAGTTTTGAAAGTTTCGGGTTGTGCCAAGGCTGTGTAATGTGGAGGGGTTTAACACCCGTTTTATAGGGCAGTTAGCCAAACCAGGAAATCACAGGTCTAGAGAGTAGTTTACTAAGCCAAGTTGATCGAACAAGAGACACACAAGTACTCATCAAAAGAGGGTGTGGAGTATGGGTTAATGGAAACTTTAGAGACAGGGGGAGGTGTATAGATAGATAAAAGGAAGGAAGAAATAAGAAACAGGAAAAGACAAAAGGAGGGAAACATAGCTGAAGACAAAGAAAGTTGCAATAAAAAGAAGTGCAAAGTGTAGGTTAGTTTAAGAAATAGAATTTAAAAAATAGGAGTTGTATATGAAAGATTTGACACGTAGGCAGAAAGAAGGAAAGGAACAAGAAGTAGAAGTAACAAAAATTCACAACAAAAGGAGAAGTAAAATGAGAAATATTACAATGGCAATAGAGGAGATAATAAAATTCATCAAAGGAAAAGTAAAAATGAAATTCACTAAAGGAGAAATGAATATGGAAAATGTAACAATATCATCAGTGCTAAAAAAGTTGTTGAGAGCAGAAATGAAGAAAATAGTAACAGCAATAATAATATTTGGGATGATAATAAGTCCTGCAGTTAATGCTATGGCAGATCCACATATAGAGACAGAAGCAGAACAGCTAGCAAGAGAACAAAGAGAGCGTGAAGAAAGAGAAAGAGCCGAAAGAGAACAAAGAGAGCGTGAAGAAAGAGAAAGAGCAGAAAGAGAGCAACAACGGGCGCAAGCGGCAGCACCAGCAGAACCTAACCATGACCCAGTGGAAGGACCAGCGAGAGAACCAAATGCGCAAGCAAAGAATGAACAGGCGCAAGGAACAGCACTAGTACGGGAAGATGTATCATCATTGTCTTCTTCATCAGATACAGATTCTTCATCAGGATCAGATACAGATTCAGATACAGATAATGATTCATTAGACCTCTTGCATAACTAATATATAAAAGTACAATAGAGGTACTATGAAACAGAAAAAGAAAGCGGGCGGGTCAGATGGAATAGGTTTAATATTAATGGGAGTAAAGAAAGGGACGTTTGACA
>BNVV01000066.1 GCA_025998355.1 Endomicrobiia bacterium | reverse complement strand
ATTTATTTACAAAGAAATTTGGGCTAGGACTTGATTTAGGATATAGACCCTTTCCATCAGATTTTTCGGGGTTTACGGCTAAGTTGGGCTTGAACTTTAAAATATAAAATTTTAACGCAAGTCAAATGCATTCAGGTATTGTCTTTGTTTTCACAATTTTTATGGCCGCCAAAGCAACCTTTGCGCAAAGGTTGCTTTGGCAAAATAAAGACAAATGAGCCTTTGTGCTTTGCGCTTGCCTACTTTTTAGTTTCCTAAAGAGGCAAAGAACTTTGCTTAAAAGTCTATTTTAAGGTATCAAGAAAGCGCTTAGGTTATCCTATTCCAATTTCAAAGTCTTTAGTTCTACTATTGCTTAGCTGCTAGAAGCCTACAAAAAGAAATAAAAAATTTGCAGAAAAATCGAAAAGATAGGTAATAGCGTCGGCCGTAGATGAAAATATTATATTGGGAGGGTGTTGTGGAAAAATGGAAATGTTCGGTGTGCGGGTATGTGTATGATCCTGCTGTAGGTGTTCCAAAAGACAATATTGCCCCTGGAATTCCTTTTGAGAAACTTCCTGACGATTGGGTGTGTCCTTTATGCGGTGTTTCAAAGTCTGATTTTGGAAGAGAATAGAGAAGATAGCAGGAAAATTTATGAGCCAGATATACTTAGATAATCAGTCAAACACAAAACTTGATGAAAGAGTCTTTGATGCTATGAAGCCGTTTTTTCTTGAGTATTATGGGAACCCCCAAAGTATTTATTCTTTGGGGTCTGTTTCAAAAGACGCTCTTGAAACCGCAAGGCGGCAAGTAGCAGCTTTAATTAATGCAGATCCTAAAGAAATCATTTTTACATCTTGTGGGACAGAATCCAACAATTTAGCAATAAAAGGTATTGTCGATGCCTTAAAAGCTAAAGGCAAGCATATTATTGTTTCTGAAATTGAACACTTCTCTATTTTGAATTCTGTAAAAAGACTACAGAAAGAAGGGTTTGAAGTAACTTATTTGTCTGTCGACGCTAAAGGTAATGTAAGCGAAAAAGAACTTAAAAAGCATTTGAGAAAAGATACAATCCTAGTATCTGTGCAATACACAAATCCTGAGGTAGGAACGATACAAGATATAAAAGAGTTAGTATTGACAGTTAAGAATAGCCATGTCAATGATTTTATTGTTTTTCATACGGATGCGGTTAGCGCCTGCGGCGTAATTCCTGTAGATGTTAAAGATTTAGGCGTTGATGCTTTAACTGTTTCAGCTTCTGTAATGTACGGACCTAAAGGAGTTGCAGCACTTTATATTAAGAAAGGCGCAAAAATTAGTTCTCAAATAGAGGGTGGTGTTCAAGAAAATTATAAACGTTCGGGCACTGAAAATCTTCCAGCTATTGTCGGTTTTGGAAAAGCTTGCGAAATTGCCAAAGAAGAAATAACTAAAAATAGTGAACATATTAGAGCTTTAAGAGATAAACTTATTACTGAACTTCCAAAAAAAATAGAATATATTTATTTAAACGGTGCGATGGAAAAAAACCGTTTGCCCGGAAATGTAAATTTTTCGATAGAATTTGTTGAAGGCGAGGCATTGTTTTTGCTTTTAGATGCCAAAGGCATTATGGCTGCAAGCGGGTCTGCGTGTGCCAATAAGAATCTTAAAATTTCACATGTTCTTGAAGCTATGCATGTGGATGTTGCTGTCGGTCAGGGTTCCATTTTGTTTACTTTATCAAAATTTAATACAGAAGAAGATATAGACTATGTTTTAGAAGAATTCCCAAAAATTGTTAAAAGGCTAAGAGATATATCGCCTTTGTATTCGTACTTTATAAAAACAGGAGAAAGAAAGCCTGCTGGACCGGGTACGGATTACGATGGGCATGATCATTGTCATTGCGCTATTGAAGAATAACACGCTTGTCATTCTATGTGGTTACAAGAAGTTAGGCAATAGACACATCGTAAGACGCGCGACATATCATAACAGGAATTTCAACGCTTGCAAAGAAAGGCATTATTAGAAATAGACAAAGCCGTTCTTTTTGGCGGGTCGGAACAGTCACGCTAGGCCTTGTGGTTATTTTGGCAGTAAACTGAAATTAAAATAGGAAGAAGCGGAAATATTGGAGGATAGGAAAATGGCGTTTTATTCAGAAAAAGTTATGGATCATTTCGCAAATCCGCGAAATATAGGTGAAATAAAAGACGCTGACGGCATAGGAGAGGTAGGTAATCCTGTGTGCGGTGATATGATGACTTTTTATATAAAAGTTAAGGATGATAAGATTGAAGATGTGAAGTTTAAAACTTTTGGTTGCGCCGCTGCGATAGCCGTATCTTCTATGGTTTCAGAAATGGCGTTGGGTAAAACTCTTAAAGAAGTCATAGATCTTACAAATGCTGATGTTGCAAAAGCTTTAGATGGACTTCCACCAAATAAAATGCATTGTTCAAATCTTGGGGCAGATGCGCTACATAAAGCTATTGAGAATTATAAAACTAAACAAGGAAAATAATATGTCGGAAAGTTGCGGTTGTTTGCGTGCTTGTTGCGAGGTTAAATTAAAAGACGGATGTATAAGCCCTAAATTTTGTAAGCTTTGTTGCGCCAGAGAAGAAAATAAGACTAAAGTGTGTTGTGTATGTAAAGCTGAATATGCTTGTGAGTACGACGAATGTCCTTCCTGCTCTGTATCGGCAGAGTAATTGTGCTCTGCTTTTTTGCAAAAAAAGGGTGACAGGCATTACCTGATGAGGGCATTTGTTGTTATAGTCTATACGATTTTGGCAGTTGATTATTGCGTCAATTCAACAAAATCGTAAAAATATAGGCTTTTAACAAAAAAATTTTTTAGCAATTATAAAAAATGGAAATTGTCTAAAGGTTTTGTTATTTCTGTGGCTGTATTAAACAGATTATTTGTAAATAATAAACATAGCGCAATCAATCTTAAAAGCGATTTTGTGAGTTTTTTGGAAAAAATAACGACAGATAAGTTTTGAGGATGTTGTTTTGAGTAAAACATATTTATCCGGAATTGGCGGTAGCGGCAAAGTCCATTATTTGTTTAAGCACATATCCAAAATAAGAGAAATTGGCGCGCATCATGGTTCGTACGCGCGCGTCTTTGCTTTTGTCAAAGACGAAGAACTTAATTTCTTTTATGATGATTTACGTTCTTTTTTTAATCCGGATTTTGATATATTTTCATTTCCCTCTGATGACGCGCAGCAAAGAATCTTTGCAATTGACAAGATAAAAACCCTGAAAAACTTTGCTATATGCGCGACGGATATTTCCATTAATTTTCATGTTTCAGATCCAAAATCAAATATCGGTATCAATATAGTTCAAAATCAAAGATGTGATTTTGATAAATTAGTTGTTTCTCTGTCTTCTTTTGGTTATACAAGGACCAATTTCGTAGAAGACAAGATGCAGTTTGCGATAAGGGGCGACATTGTAGATATCTGGCCTGTGGCGGATGATATGCCCGTCAGAATTCTTTTTGAATATGATGCGATAGGCGCTATAAGAATTTTCGATGCCGGAAGCCAGCTTTCAAATACTTTTATCAACGAAATTAAAATACTTCCTGCTAATATTCCAGAATCAAATTTTACAATTAAAGATTATTTTGAATATTCTAATGGTGACAACTCTAATGTCGTATTATATTTCGATTATCCCATTGATAAGGATATGGAAAAAGCATTTGATAAATACGAACTTCTTATAAATGATACCCTAGATGCAAAAACACAATATCAAGGATATAAAAGTTTTACAGGTTTTCATGGTGATATAAAATTTTTTGTAAATCCGCTTAAAAGTTTTGCTGAAAATGATACGTCGATAAAAATTTATTGCGCAAATGACGGCGAACGCAACCGTATTTTAGATATTTTTCATGAAAACCGTTGGAACTATAAAAGTCCTGAATTTTTATATGGCAATCTATCGCAGGGATTTTATTTAGAGCAAGAGAAACTTGCATGTATCTCAAGCTGCGAGATGCTGTATAAGAAAAAACCCGTAAGTTTTCCTAAAGTAAAAGGTGGCAGATGTTTGGAAGGCATTTGGGAAATATCAGCTGGCGATTATGTGGTTCATGAAAAGTATGGGATAGGACGTTATATAGGGCTTAAAACTATTTCCAGGGGTAATAATACCTCTGAATATTTATGTATAGGGTACAGAAACGGCGATAAATTGTATGTTCCTGCTGAAGAAATAAAGACTGTAAAAAAATATGTTGGTATTGAAGGCGTTAAACCCAAATTGTATTCCATGGATACATTAGCTTGGGAAAGAGTAAAATCAAGAGCGCGTGAAGCTGCCGCGGAATTTGCAAAGGAACTTTTAAAACTTTACACTCAGAGAAGTTTAATTAAAAGAAAACCTTTCGGTCGCGAAACTCCTTGGGAAAAAGAACTTAAAGATGCGTTTCCTTATGAGGAAACTCCTGACCAGATTAAAGCAATAGAAGATATAAAAGGAGATTTTTATAAACCATATCCTATGGAAAGACTTTTATGTGGAGATGTCGGATATGGCAAAACTGAGGTTGCAGTACGAGCTGCATTTAAAGTTGTTCAAGAGGGGGTGCAGGTTGTCGTTTTGGTGCCTACAACTGTTTTGGCTTGTCAACATTACAGTACTTTCTGCAATAGACTTTCTATGTTTCCTACAAAAATTGCGCAGCTCAGTAGATTTCAAACCAAGGCAGAACAAAAAAATATAACACAGGATTTAGAAAAAGGGCTTATCGATATTGTTATCGGGACGCATAGACTTTTGCAAAAAGACGTTCAATTTAAAAATCTTGGATTGTTGATAGTTGATGAAGAACATAAGTTTGGCGTAAAGCAGAAAGAAAAAATTAAATCTATCAAGCAAAATATAGATATTTTAATGCTTTCAGCAACTCCTATTCCAAGAACTTTATCGTCGGCATTAGCGGGTTTTAGGGACTTATCTTTAATAGAAACACCTCCACTTGGAAGACTTCCTATAGAGACAAATCTTTCAGAGTATGATGAAGAACTTATAAAAACTATTATTGAAGCTGAACTTTCAAGAAACGGGCAGGTTTTTTATATTTACAATAAAGTTGAAACAATTTTAACAAAAGCAGAAGATATTAAAAAACTTATTCCGGATGTAAAAGTTGGCGTTGTACACGGACAGATGAAAGCAAAAGATGTCGAAGCTATTATGTGGAAATTTATAAATCTTGAATTAGATATTTTGCTGGCCACTACAATAATAGAGTCCGGTTTGGATATTCCGTTGGTTAACACAATGATAGTAGAAGAAGCGGAAAATTTTGGATTATCGCAGCTTTATCAGTTAAGAGGAAGGGTAGGTAGAGACAAGCATAAGTCGTATTGTTATCTATTCTATAAAGATAAAAATTTAAGCGATGAGGCAGTTAAAAGGTTTGAGGCTATGAGAGAATTTGGCAAACTTGGATCGGGGTTTAAGCTTGCTCTTAAAGATTTGGAAATAAGAGGCGCTGGTGGGATTCTTTCGGCAAGTCAACATGGCTTTGTCAGTGATATAGGTTATGATATGTTTGCAAGACTCCTTGAGGAAGAAGGCAAGAAAGTTAAAGGCGATATGCCTCTTGCTCCTGAAATTGAACACACGTCTATAGATTTACAGATTAATGCCGAAAGAATCCCACCAGCGCCTCTTATTTCCAAATCTTTAAGAGCAAGCTTAAACCCCGATCCAAGTTTGCCAAATTCTCTCATAGCCTCAAACCTTTTAACTTCCTCATCTCTACCTATAACAGGATCTAGTTTTCCGCGTTTTGCTAAGTCCGTTAAATCTCTACCATACTTTTCTAATGCCTGATACTTATCTTCAGGATTTTGATCCGTAACTTTTTGGTCGCCTCTTATGCCTACAAGCGTTTTTAAAACAGTATCTTTTGTAAGACCATATTTTTTTAATATTTTTGATGAGGTTTCAGAACTTTCTTCAGCTATGGCAATAAGGATATGTTCAGTAGAAACAAAATCATCTTTTAAGTTTTTTGCTGTCTTTTCGGCATTATTTAAAATCTTTGTAAGTCCTTGGGATAAAAATAAATTACCTCCTGAAACTTTTGTCTTTTTTTCAATGTCTGATTGCAAATCTCCTAATATATTCTCAAACAACATATCTTCCTGGCCTGTTGCCGCAAATTTTTTTATTATCGCCCCGACTGTACCGCCTTGTTGCTTAACCAAAACGTATAGCAAATGTTCTGAAGTGATCTCCTGATTACCACATTCTGACGCTGCATCTTGAGCATCAGCCAATGCTTCTTGCGATTTAATTGTAAACTTAGAAAGATTCATACATATCCTTTTTTGAAATTATATATAGTCAAGAGTAACTTCCATATTGCGGTACATTTGCACTCGTCTGAAAAACAGCGCATTGCGGCGTTGTTGAACTTTCTATCGATACATCTACAGAGTTGTTCAACTATTGTAGATTTAAATTAGGTTAAAAATTTGCAGATCTCGTCGAGGTGATTATACTAAAATTTAAGTCTGTTTTAACACATAAAAATCTAAACGAGACAAAAATTTCTTTAAATATTCTACACTGTTTTCATTAATCTCAGCCTTTTTCAGTTTAAATGCATAACATTTGCCCGATACAAACTCTATTATTTTGGGATAACCGTTTACAAGTCTTGTTATATCAAATTTTGAAAAATCAGTTCTTTGAGAAAAATATAAGAATATATGGTCGCCGTCTTCGGATATTCTTTCAATATTTAGTTTTTCAGCAGTAAGTCTTAAATCTGTTATTTTAAATAGCATTTGTGTTTCTTGTGGAATTTTTCCGAAACGGTCAAGAAGTTCGCTCCTTATACCTTCCGCTTCTTTTAAATCTTTCGTATTCACAAGTTTTCTGTAAAACAAAATTCTTATATCTTCATTTTCAATATATGTGCTTGGAATCAAGGCATTAGAAAAGTATGGTAGAGATTTAACGGACTTAGCAAAACGCGGAAAACTAGATCCTGTTATAGGTAGAGATGAGGAAATACGCAGATGCATGCAGGTTTTATCAAGAAGAACAAAAAATAATCCTGTCATAATCGGCGAACCAGGAGTAGGTAAAA
>BNVV01000065.1 GCA_025998355.1 Endomicrobiia bacterium | reverse complement strand
AGCCTTGTCTAAATTCAAAATACTTTGTGCGTTGTAACTTTCTTTTGAATTTTTGCTTTGCGAAACTCTTGCTCATTTGCCATCAAAAGCAAACTTCGCTCAAAGGCTTGATTTGCAAAAAGTTCAAAACACTGCCTTCTTTGGATTTGAGTTTATACTTCGTTGCGCAGCGACTTGCGTACTTAAAACCGTACGCGACGTCGCTGTGAGCCTTGTCTAAATTCAAAATACTTTGCGCTCGGATGGGGTTTGCGTTTTTTGAGTAGGGAGGGAATAATTTGATGAAAAAGCAAGGGAATAAATAAAAAATGACAAGATAATAATCCGAAAAAATGATATGTCTGCATTTAAATGCGATTTATGTAGGAAGTCTAACAGACCTCTTACATAACTAACATATAAAAGTACAATAGAAGTACTATGAAACAGAAAAAGAAAGCAGGCAGGTCAGATGGAATGAGTTTAGTATTAATGGGAGTAAAGAAAGGGACATTTGACAAAACAGTAAGGATAGCAAGGAGCAAGAAAAGATAGGGGGAGTAGATGAGTAAAGAGAAAATTGAGTATAGGGAATATTGTAGGGATGATGTTTGAATACTTCAGGCAATACCCGAACGTATTATTAGATCTGAGACAGTTACAATGTCAGTGAAAGTTGTGGATATAGACATAAAGTGTGTAGAAGAAGTATTAATGAGTAGTGGGGAATATGCACTAGATGGGAATAGGGTATTGTTAAAGAAAGGTGAGAAGTAGCAGTGATTATGCTAGAGATTGATACAAAGACTTCAAAAACAGCAAAAGCAGCAAAGCAAGAAGAAAAAGAGACATACGATAACCGTTGGTAGTAGTGGAAATTAAAGGTGAGCAAATAATACGCACAGCGATTGATAGGGCAAGGAACGATATTAGTTTATTTGAATAGGCATGGATTTGTGGAGGAGAGACAAAATAAGATACATGGCAAATACAACTTAGGAGGACTTAGGCAAAATACATACAAACACACTAGTTCTAAAAAAAGAGATCAAAGAAACACCCACTAACAAAAGAAGATAAGGAGTTAAATAGGGAGATTTCATCAAAAAGGATTATAGTGGAAAATATTAAAGTATTTGTTAAAAGGTTCAAAATAGTCTCGAGAATAGATAAGTAATAGCAGAAGACGCTTTGGACTGCGATTTAACTTGGGTTGCAGGTATTTGTAATTCTAAAATTTAATACTCAAGTTGCGCAAGAGGTCTGATGTATAAACAAAGGGTTGCACTGTGTGTGTAATGACTTTATATACATGTAGACTGACAGTCTTAATATAGAAAGCGAGAACCCAAATGGAAACAGAAGTAATAAACGGCTTGTTAACTTTAAAGTTCAATATAATACAAACAGTCGCTTTGGGCGTTATTATGTATTATTTTGGAGTTTTTATCAGAAGTAAGGTTCATTTCTTTGTAAGATTGTCGATACCTGCATCTGCGATCGGAGGCTTAACGGTTGCAGCGTTAACAGCTTTTTTGCAATCTCAACATATCTTAGCTTTACATTTTGACACGGTTTCGCAAGATCTGTTGATGGTTATGTTCTTTTGCACGGTTGGTATGAACGCTAGCTATAAACTATTTAGAAGTGGCAGTTTATCGATAATTGCCTTTTGGGTGATTTGTACCGTGGCAGCTATTTTCCAAAATGTTGTAGGCATTTTGGTTGCTAAATTTTTTGGTATGAATCATCTTATGGGAATTATTGGCGGTTCCATTTCAATGATGGGAGGATTAGGTAACGCTGGAACTTTTGGGGTTTTATTTGAAAATACCTTTGGCGTTAATGGGGCAGTAGTTGCGGGTATTACATGCGCCACATTTGGCATGATTGCCGGTTCGGCGTTAGGCGGGCCTCTGTCAGAATGGATTATTAAAAAACATAAAATAACTACTCCTCATGCTGAGCTTATCAGTCAGTCTGAAAACAATACCGGCGACAAGTCTTCTGAATATGAAGAAGTTGGCACTTTTGCCCAAGAAGAGGGTTTTATTCCTTCTTATTCTGAAGAAAAGGTCGAGGATGTTATTAGTGGCCCCCATTTGATGAAAAATCTTTCTTGGATTTTAGTTGCTATGGGATTTGGGTCTGTGCTTAGTTTTTATTTTAATAAAGCAGGAATTATTTTACCTACTTACTTGGCTACAATGATTATTGCTGTTTTAATTCGTAACATAGGCGATGTTTCTAAGTTGTTTGAGATAGATACAAAAGCCGTGGGAATGATATCTGGCATATCCCTTGCTATTTTTGTGACTATGGTTATAAGTGCTTTGAATTTGAAAGAGTTAACCAATTTGGCCTTGCCTCTTTTGTTGATGTTGATAATTCAAATGACAGCGGTGGTTCTTATGGCATATTTTCTTGTCTTTAAGTTGCTGGGTAAAGATTATGAATCTACTGTTATGGCTGCAGGGTTTGTTGGATTTGGTTTGGGTGCCACACCAAACGCTTTGGTGAATATGCATGCCATATCTGCAAAGCATGGCGCGCCGGTAAAAGCTTTTTTTGTAGTTCCTATAGTGAGCGCTTTTTTAATAGATTTTACCAATGCGATAATTATCTTGTTTTTTGCAAAGTATGTCTAAGGTAGGCCTTCTGTATAAATATTTGTTGCTGTTAGTCTCCCCTCCCTCTTTGGAGATTGTTCTTGTTTTGGTGTTGAAAACATAAAAAATCTTTATTTATCAATATAAAATTGTAAGAATGTATCAAAATACAAAAAATTATGGACTATCACATAGAAACATCAGAGAATTTTTAATACCATAACCAAAAATTTAAAGATAGTAATGCAATACTTTTAGAGAAATGGGAATAAAGTAGAAGCATGTTGTAGTAAGTAAAAAAGGGATGGCAGGCATAAACCCGACGCGAGATATGTATTAGACCTTTTCTAAACTATTTGCAAATAGAGTAGAACAGAATAACCATGAAAACAAGCTGGCGCAAACGTTTTGCAGAGGTTTGAAATAATATTTGCAAAGGTAGAGAAAATTATTATCTTCAAGTATGCAATAGGGAAGTCTAATAAAGAATCAGGAGGTAACTAGAGTGCCTATTACGTATAAGAAAGCGGGCGTAAATATTGATGCAGGCAATGAGCTTGTCAAAAGGCTTAAGAAAAAGTTGCCTAAAATAGGCGGTTTTGGGGGATTGTTTCCGGTAGATGGAACAAAATATAATCTTGTCAGTTCTACAGATGGTGTAGGCACAAAACTTAAGATAGCTTTTCTTACAAATAAACATGATACTGTCGGCATAGATCTTGTAGCTATGAATGTAAACGACTTGATATGTGTTGGAGCAAAACCGTTATTCTTTTTGGATTATTTTGCCTGCGGTAGACTTGATGTAGGCCAGGCGGAACAGGTTATTGAAGGCATAGCTAAAGGATGCGAATTGTCCGGCTCTCAACTTATCGGTGGCGAAACTGCCGAAATGCCGGGATTTTATAAAGATGGTGAATATGATTTGGCGGGTTTTTCTGTTGGTATAATTGAAAAGGGCAAAGAAATTAATGGAAGTAAAATAAAACCGGGCGATGTAGTAATAGGATTACCGTCAAGCGGGCCCCATTCAAACGGTTATTCACTAATAAGAAAGGTTTTTTCAGACGCGGAACTTAAAAAATATTCAAAACAGCTTCTTGCTCCTACAAAAATTTATGTTAAAGAAGTTCTTGCGGCCATTGCTAAATTTAATTCAAAAAAACAAAATATAGCAGGTATTGCTCATATTACAGGCGGAAGTTTTTACGATAAAATAGAAAGGGTTTTGCCCGATAATGTTAGGGTTGTTATTGAAAAGAGCTCGTGGAAAGTTCCTGAAATTTTTAAACTTGTTCAAGAAAAAGGAAGCGTTCCCAAAGAAGATATTTACAGAACTCTTAACATGGGAATCGGCATGGTTTTGATTGTTAGTCCTGATGTCGCTTTGCAGATAAAGAAATTTTTTAAAGGCGCAAAGGCGATAGGGTATGTCAAGAAAGGCGAAAAAGGCGTAGAGCTGATATGATAAAAGTGGTTAATCTTATTGTTTTGCATAAACATAAGAATAGTAAGTTTTTTTACTATGTAAAAAGTTTGATAATGTACTGTACTCCAAAGTTTATATGTAAAATACAATTGAAAAGAATTTTATCGCGTTTATTGGAATATGGTTCTAAAGATATATATGATAGGGTAAATTATTACAACAGACTTGAGCATTTTGCAATTAGCAATGACATAGTTTTGCCTTTAGGTTTTAAATTTAAAAAAAAAGGTGATATTGTTCCAAAAGCAAAGCGTACGTTTATATCGTTGTCAATGTTTACGTATAACAAAATATGGGGGAGTGCTTATTTTTTTGACACTTATCGATATACAAGGTATTTTGCGGACAGCTTTAAGATGGCTTTTCGTTTCGGTGACGTAACGGATGTGACTATTGCGGCAATAGTAAAAAGTCGTCCGGTAAGTGATGATAATGCAAATTCGGTGGTTTTGAATTTAGACAAATCGCATCATTTTGTATTTCTTAAAGATAAAAAACCGTTTGAGTCTAAAAAGAACAAGCTCATTGGGCGCGGCGGTGTATATCAGCCTCATAGAATTGAGTTTTTTAAAAAATATTTTAATCATCCTCTATGCGATTTGGGAGCGCTAAATTATGACAAAAATTTCCCTCAATGGAAAATGGGAAAAGTTTCAATTGATTATCACTTAAATTATAAATTTATCCTTTGCCTTGAAGGCAATGATGTTGCAAGTAATTTGAAGTGGGCAATGTCGTCGAATTCTTTAGCCGTAATGCCTAGACCTAAATACGAAACTTGGTTTATGGAGGGCAGGCTTATGCCAAATTATCATTATGTTGAAATCAAATCTGATTATTCAAATCTCGAAGAACAGTTAAATTATTATATTAAACATACCGATAAAGCTTTGAAAATTATAGAAAACGCGCATAGGTGGGTAGAACAATTCAGCGATAAAAAGAAAGAAGATTTAATTTCAGTTTTGACGGTGCAAAAATATTTTATAAAAACAGGACAATTGGATTTAGAATGGAAATAAATATGCTTATGAAAAGAATTGCGATTTTAGTATCCGGTAGTGGTTCGAATATGCAGTCCATAGTAGATTCCACAAATAGCGGAATTTTAAAGGGGTTTGCTAGTGTCGTTTTGGTTATTTCAAATAATCCTAATGCTTACGCTATCAAAAGAGCGAAAAACGAAAATATCAAATCCATATGCATAGAAAGAAAGAATTTTGAAGAAGAAAAATCTTTTAATGACTCGATATTGAAAGAATTAAAAAATGCAGAGACTGATATCGTTTGTTTAGCAGGCTATATTAGAATGATTGGGCATGATATAATAAAAACTTATCGCGGTAGAATGCTAAATATCCATCCTGCTCTTTTGCCTAAGTTTGGCGGAAAAGGAATGTATGGACATTATGTTCACGAAGCTGTCATAAAAGCCAAAGAGGCAAAGTCTGGAGCGACAGTGCATTTTGTAGAAGAGGAATATGATGCTGGAAAAATAATTATACAGCAAGAAGTTGAAGTTTTTGAAAATGATCTTCCCGAAGATATTGCTAAAAGGGTATTGTGTATTGAACATGAAATATATCCTAAAGCAATAAAAAAAGTTATAGAAGAACAAGTGGTGTCATGCCCGTGAAAACGGGCATCCAACAGTCGTTGCCGTGTCGTGTCCGTGTCATGCCCGTGAAAACGGGCATCCACGTGTAATACAAAAGATGAGAGGTTAAAAAAATGATAACACGCTACACAAAGCCTGAAATGGCTGCAATTTGGTCAGACGAAAACAGATTCCAAAAAATGCTTGAAGTTGAGATTTTTGCTGCTGAAGCTATGTCAAAACTTGGAACCGTTCCCAAGAAATCAGTAGAAACAATAAAGAAGAAAGCTAAAATTAATGTTGATAGAATTAACGAGATAGAACTTACCGTAAAACATGACGTTATATCTTTTTTAACTGCTGTTGTCGAAACTACCGGTCCAGATGGAAGATTTTTGCATTTAGGCATGACTTCTTCCGATGTTTTGGATACTGCTACAGGGGCTCAAGCTAGACAATCAACAAAACTTCTTATAGATGAAACGAAAAAATTATTAGTTATAGCAGCCAAGCTTGCAAAAAAGTATAAGATGACTCCCATTATGGGAAGAACGCATGGTATTCACGGTGAACCTATGACATTTGGTTTGAAGGTGGCATCTTGGTATTGTGAAATTATGAGATCTTTAGACAGACTTAATTTTGCAATGGAAACAGTAAGCTATGGGAAAATATCAGGAGCTGTGGGAACAATGGCTCATTTAGACCCAAGAGTTGAAAAATACGTGTGTCAAAAAATGGGATTAATGCCCGAACTTGTTTCAACACAGATTGTTCCTCGTGACAGGCATTCTATTTATTTATCAATGCTTGCGCATGTAGGTGCGGGTCTTGAGAGAATTGCCACTGAAACAAGACATTTACAAAGAACTGAAGTCGCTGAAGTTGAAGAACCTTTTACAAAAGGGCAAAAGGGTTCGTCTGCAATGCCACATAAAAGGAATCCTATAATTTCTGAAAATATATGTGGACTTGCAAGACTTCTTAGGGGATATGCTTCGACTGCTATGGAAAATATTGCGCTGTGGCACGAACGCGATATAAGCCATTCGTCTACGGAAAGGATTATACTTCCCGATGCATCTATAGTTTTGCATTATATGCTTATAAGAATGCAAGTGTTGCTTGCAGGACTGAATGTTTATCCTAAGAATATGCAGACAAATCTTGATAAAACAAAAGATGTTATTTTTTCAGGTACGTTGCTTCTTTCTCTTGTCGACAAAGGGATGTCTAGAGAAGCCGCTTATGCAATGGTTCAAGCTGCAGCTTTTGACGCAAGAGAAAATAAAATATCTCTCGAACATGCCTGTTTAAAAAGCGCTGATATAAAGAAGCGCTTAACGGTTGAAGAGATAAGAAAAGACTGCGATGTTAAATCTCAATTTAAAAATATAGACTATATATTCAAACGCACGTTTGATAAAACATGCAAATAGCAATTTATTAACAGCTTAGGGAAAGGAGAATTACTTGCACGGCGTTTTTGCTTTTATTACCCCTTTTCTGTAAAATTTAAAAACACACACTATTAAAAACCCGTTGTTGTTTTAATCCGTTTGTTTTTGCTTGATAAAAGTCTAGTAGTGTGTTACAATGCTCTACAGACGGTTGCTTAATAAAGAATTTATAGCTATAATACAACTTCTGCAGTCTATGTTAAATAATTTAATAGACCTCTTGCATAACTAAGTATTAAATTCAGAATTACAAATACCTGCAATCAAGTTAAATCGCAGTCCAAAGCGTCTTTTGCTATTACTTATCTATCTTTTTAGACTATTTTGAACCTTTTT
>BNVV01000064.1 GCA_025998355.1 Endomicrobiia bacterium | reverse complement strand
CTCCCCCTTTTTCTTTTCTTGCTCCTTGCTATCCTTACTGTTTTGTCAAACGTCCCTTTCTTTACTCCCATTAATACTAAACCCATTCCATCTGACCCGCCCGCTTTCTTTTTCTGTTTCATAGTACCTCTATTGTACTTTTATATATTAGTTATGCAAGAGGTCTAATACAAAAATGCAAAAATGTTATTTTGTTGCCTGGTTATTGTAGCATATAAATACTAGCATTGTCTTTACGACAAAATGCCTAAAATAATGGTTATTACGGTAAGTACGAAAACCTATCAAAGTGGGTTTTTAGAGAAACCATATATAAAACATGCCGTATCATTTTATTGGAATCCCATTGTTGTCTTAGTCTGTTTGTCTTTGCTTGACAAAAGTCCAATATGTTATAAGGTTTTACAAGAAATTGACTTTTTTTCGTCTTTCTGTTAGAATACCCAGACGAGTTTTGGGGATGTGGTGTAGCCTGGTTTAACACACTGCCCTGTCAAGGCAGAGACCGCGGGTTCAAATCCCGTCGTCCCCGTATCATCTTTGTAGTAGTATCTTTTTGTGGACAAATTCAAAAAAATCCTTATTTATCAATATGAAATTGCAAAATGTGTCAAAATGAGGGTTGTTGTTTGGCATATAACAGGAGTAGCATCTAAAACACTAGTGTTTTCATAGTTTTGCTAATAATCACTGGCGTTACGGCTATTAGAAGACTAACTCAAAGCAACAGACTAAGAAAATGTCTAAACTATCTTGACACCTAACGAGGTTTTTGATTCTACTGTTGCATTAGTGCCTTAAATTCATCTTTTGGCGCGGCTATCATCTAGAAGACTTCATTGTAAGGAGATTATTTTCCATTTGCAAAGTTCTTTAAGGCCGAGGTGGTGGAATGGCAGACACGTGAGACTCAAAATCTCAAGTTGCTTAGGCAGCGTGCGGGTTCAAGTCCCGCCCTCGGCATATAAGAGTCTATTTATTCTTCGTTGTCTAAATAAGGGCGTGTTCTAAAACATACGCCAATTTCTTTTGCAAGTTTTTCAACTTTGGAAACATCAAATCTCGGAAACTCCACAACTGTTATTACAACTTTTGGTATATAATTTTTTGCTTCTTTGACAAATTTTAATACTTCGTCAAAAGATTCTTCCTTAAACATGGGACGGTTAAGCTTATTGTGTTCTTTAGGGTTTGAGCCGTTTAAACTTATAGAAATAACGTCAACAAGTCCCTTTAATTCAGGCAAGATATTCTTACTGTGATAACGGTTTGCGAGTCCCGAGGTATTAATTCTCACCATGCCTTTGTGTTCTTTTATCCACTTTGCAATTTTCTTTACAGCTTCAATATCAATTAAAGAATCACCGTATCCACAAAAAATAACTTCTTTATATTTTGTAGGATCGCCTATGGACTCTATAACTTCTTGGTAAGACGGTTCCCGTTCAAGCTTTAAATTATTACCGTTAAATTTATTAGTCCATTTATGTTTTATACAATACGGACATGCCATCATACATCTATTTGTTATATTTAAATATAAATTACCTTCAAAAACATAAGAAACAGTGCCCAATTAGTTTTTTCCTTTTGTAAATAGACTAGTGACTTTATTTTCATCAAATATCAAAAAGTTTTACGGCATTGTCAGCTGTTATTTCCGCTGTTTCATCGACAGACATATTTTTTATTGTCGCTATCTCTTTTACGATTTCCACAACATAAGACGGTTCATTTCTTCGTCCTCTGTATTTTTGAGGAGCAAGATATGGACAATCTGTTTCAACCAATAATTTATTTATATCAATATCTAAAACAACTTGTTTTAAAGTTTCCGATTTCTTATACGTCACAGGCCCGTCAATTCCAAGTAAAAACCCCATTTCAACAAATACTTTCGCTTGGCTTGCAGTACCGCAAAAACAATGTATAACACCTTTAGGAATTTTTTTGTATTCCTTTAGAAAAACAATCATATCATCGTAAGCGTCTCTACAATGAATAACTACAGGTTTATTGTATTTCCACGCCATATCAAGCTGTCTTGCAAGAGATTCTTTTTGAATATTAATGTTACGCACAGAAGAATCATAATGATAATCTAAACCAAATTCGCCCACAGCTACACATTTTTTATTTTGAATTAAAGTTTGAAGTTTATTGTAATCTTCAAAAGCAGCCTTAGGAGCATCAACAGGGTGAATACCAAACGACACAAAAACATTGTCTTTTTTTGAGAGCTCTAAAGCTTTATCCCAATAACTCATTTCGCAAGATATTTCAATAATTTTTTCTACTCCAAAATCAAAAGCTCTCTTTATAACGGCCTCTCTATCGCCGTCAAATTTTAAATCTGCTACATGAACGTGCGTATCTATAATCATTTAATCCTCTTTTCGCACTCTGTCTTTTGAGAAAAAATAGTAAGCAATAGATCGAGCAAAATTATCATCAGCTTACGATTTATACAAGAGAGCTAATAATTCTTATACTTACTTTCACAAGTATGACACCGCAACAAAAGTGACTATGCTTCAAGCTATACGAGGGAAAAGTATTTCAGAAGCTTGGAGCTGCGCTGCGGAAATCGAAAACCCTGTTGCGGGAATTATGGTATCTGCAAAATATTTTTTTGCAACCTCATTTATGTTACCACTTGCCCCTGTTATCTGCCATATTTTCTCAGAAATCACAGGCATAAACGGAAGCATATGCATTGCAATAATATCGGCAGTTTGTAAATAAGAATAAATACAAGAGGCAAGTTTGTTTGTATCCGTTTTAGCAAGTTTCCACGGAGCATCAATTTCTATCTGTCTGTTGACAAGAGTAATTGCGCTCCGCAAAACCTCAGAAGCTTTATGCAACTCTAAATTGTCCATATTTTGAGCAAAACTTCTTTTAAGAATGTTTGCCACTTCTTTTACAAGCTCTAAATTAGGCTCTGTCCGTGGAACAGTAAGATTAAAATATTTTTCCGCCATCTTAACTGTTCTAGAAATCAAATTGCCTAAATTGTTTGCTAAATCCGTGTTGTATTGCAAAGTTAATCCCTGCCAAGAAATATCGCCGTCATGACCAAACGGTATAAGAGTAGCCATAAGGTATCTAGCGGCGTCAACACCGTATTTATCAACAAGTTCTTTGGGAGAAATAACATTTCCCAAAGATTTTGACATTTTGCTACCGCTCAAAGTAAAAAAACCGTGAGAATAAACTTTTTTAGGGAGAGACAACCCAGCACCAATTAAAATCGCAGGCCAAATTACTGAGTGAAACCACAAAATATCTTTTGCCATCAAATGTATGTCGGCAGCCCAATATTTTTGAAATTTAGATTTATTTTCAGGATAACCTATTGCGGCTATGTAGTTTACTAAAGCATCAACCCAAACATAAACGGTTTGCTCTTTATCAAAAGGGACAGGTATCCCCCACTCAATGGCAGTTCTTGAAAAACTTACGTCTTCAAGACCGAGTTTTAGTTTACCTATAATTTCATTTCTTCTTTCTTCAGGTTGTATTTCTATATATTCTTCATTATGCGGATCTGCTATTCTTTCCAAAAGAGCATTCTGAAAAGAAGATAATTTAAAAAAATAATTTTCTTCAGACTGAAGCACAGGTTTTGTTTTATGAAAAAGACAGCAGCCGCTTTCATCCAAATCTTTAGGAACGTAAAACCTCTCGCAACCTACACAGTAGAGCCCTTCGTATTTCTTTTTAAATATAAGTCCCTTATCAAATAAAATTTGAATTATTTTTTCTACGGCAATAGAATGTCTCTGCTCGGTAGTACGTATAAAGTCCGTATACGAAATATTTAAAAGTTCCCATGCTTGTCTAAACTTTGCGCTCATTTCATCACAAAGTTTTTGAGGAGTCACGTCTTTTGTTTTTGCCGCAGCTGCAATTTTTGCACCGTGTTCATCGGTTCCCGTAAGAAAGAATACATCATAATTATTTAATCTTTTCCATCTTGCCATAACATCTGCAGCTATAGTTGTGTAAGAATGCCCTACATGAGGGATATCGTTAACATAATAAATGGGGGTTGTGATATAAAATTTCATCAGCTTTCCAGTCCATTGTTATCCTTAATTTGTTTTATTGTGAATATTTTAAATGATCTGTCTCCGAAATCAACAGTCACCTTTTCTTTTACACAATCTATGGCGACAAGTTTTGCCTTGCCTCCAGGTGTTGCAATCATTGTCCCTACATCAGGAAGATCTTTCTTTATATTTCTATATGTACCATTTTCATAAGATATACAGCACATAAGCCTACTGCACAGACCTGTCAGCTTTAAAGAATTTGAAGATAAATCTTGATCTTTTAGCATATCTGTAGTCACTAAATTAAAATTTTTTAAAAAACTCTGGCAACACAAAAGCTGTCCACATATGCCTATCCCTCCAATCATTTTTGATTCATCTCTTGCGCCTATTTGCACCATTTGCATCCTTGATTTTAAAGTACGCCCAAGATCTTTAATAAGTTCTCTAAAATCAACTCTTGTTTCAGAGGTATAGTACACAAAGAGCTTTGAGCGATCGAAAGTATACTGAACACATGTTAATTTCATATCAAGCTCGTAATCTTTGGCTTTTTTCATAACTATTGCGTAAGCTTCCAAGTTTCTTTTTTCATTTTTTGAAAGTCTTCGTATATCTTCTTCTGTCATTCTTCTTAAGATTTTACTTATAGGAGATTTATCTTTCTGTACACTCTTTTCTTTTTCGCAAACTATTCCGATCTCAACACCGTGCTCAGTTCCGAGTATAACTTTGTCGTTTAATTTCAAATCAAAATGCCCGACATCGGCGTATATTCTATCTTTAGTTTTTCTCAGCATTACTCCAATAACAATTGGCATAACATCTCCTTCTGAAATGGGCAAATACTCAACCATTTTTTCTGAATATTTAAATTGTCTTGCTTCTTTTCAGTCAAACAAAACGAAGGAATCCATATGAGGTTCTTCCTAGGGAACATTGTTTCATAACCAACGCAAACTTGCCCCGCAAAATATTCTTATACTCATTACAAATGACAATGAAGGCGACGATGCTCCAGCATCACCCCTAGCCCTACTAACCCCTCTAGCCAACTTCCACTCCCTATCACAAGCAAGCAGCCCCCCCAGACCAAGCCGCGCAATCCCAGCAGCCATACGAACCTCAGCCACAGCAATCTTAAGCTCAGTGATCTCGGCCTCAGTCATATCCTTCTCTCTCTTCTTGTCCACAGTCTCATACCTCCTCATGGCCTTTCCTTTTGGTGAAGAAGACGATGATGACGGTGATGATGAACTTGAAGATAAACTCGAACTGTTCGAGCTTGGACTTGAATATAAACTCGAACCACTTGGACTAGCTGGATTTGAATCTACTTCTTTTATTTCTTCTATTTTCTCTGGAGTAGCATACCTTCTGTTCACAAGTTTAGCGTTCTTTTGTTTTAACTTTAGCGGGTTAAAAACAACTGGAATTTCGGGTTGAGCCCGAAGATAATAGCAAGAGACATTGTAATAAATATTATGCATGAGATCCTAATGTTGTTTGGATGTAAAGGTATTTTTTAAATCCAGTAAGTCAAAAAATAAATTATCCAAAACCGTTTGAGCATTCACATTTTTAAGAAGCAGAGCTCTCGAAACATTTAACGAATCAAGAGCAGGCGCGACTTCTCTAGGATATACTCTGAAATCTCTTTTTGCTTCTGCTATCATTGCGTCAACGCATTCCAAGGCACCTGTTCTTGCTGTATTTTTTGAAATCTCCAAAATTTCAGAAATATAAAAATTTTGAGTTTTCAACTTACACCATAAAGAAAACCCTTCTATTTCTTTTTTATCAACAAGTCTTTTTGCAATTTCTAAAGAACCCTCGCTTAACTCAGCTGTTTCTTGAGCTTTTTGCGCATTTATCGAACAATTCAACACAAGCCAGCTTGATATTTCACTTTGTCCTAAAGGCTGAAAAAACAAAGTCTGTAAACGGGAAACTATTGTCTTGGGTATTGTTTCTTTATGTTTTGCAATTAAAATTATGACTGTATTCTCAGGAGGTTCTTCAAGCGTTTTAAGCAACGAGTTTGCTGCCGCAATATTCATTTTTTCTGCAGGGTCTATAATAAAAACTTTCCATTTTCCTTCATGTATTTTTGTTGCGACTTCTTTCTGCATATATCTCATTGTCTCAATTTTTAACACTTTTTGTTTCTCTAAATCTTCTTCCTCAAGCTCTGCTTGCTTTGCAAAATCTATGAGATGTAAGTCGGGATGAATATTCTTAGCTATTTTTTTGCAAGACAGGCATATCCCGCAGGCACCAATGTCTGTTTGAGTAAAATCATTCGTAGTGCAGTTTAGAATTTTTGCAAACTCCACAGCCATAAGACGCTTGCCCACCCCATCCTGCCCCATAAAAACATAGGCATGCGCAAATTTGCCACCTTTTATTTGGCTAGAGAGTATTTTTTTTATTTTCTGCTGGCCTAATATGTTATCAAACATATAATACTGTACCTATGATTTCTCTTATTAAGTCTTGTGTTTCCTCAGGTGTTTTTTGAGTTTTAACAACTTTTATTCTTTCAGGATATTTTTTTGCCTGACTTAAATATCCCTTTCTTACATTGTTGTGAAATCGAATAGATTCTCTTTCTATTCTATCGCCGTCTGCGCCGTAAAGTTCTTTATTTAATTTTTTTGCTTTTGTTAACCCTTTAAAAGGCGCTATATCGAGATATATTGTTAAGGTCGGAGATATCCCAAAGGATGCAGCAAAGTTAAGTTTATTTATAAGCTCTACGCTCAATTTTCTTCCATATCCCTGATATGCAACAGTTGCATCGGTAAATCTATCGCAAATAACCACTTTCCCGGATTTTAGAGAAGGGATAACAAGCTCTTCCATATGCTGCGCCCTTGCTGCTTCATAGAGAAAAAGTTCACTCAAAGGCACAAGATGTAGGCCAGGATTTAAAAGAATGTGTCTTATAGCTTCAGCTAAAACAATACCTCCTGGCTCTCTTGTGAGAAGAACTTCATAATTTTTTTGTTCAAAAAATTTTCTTAAAAACAGAGACTGAGTAGTTTTTCCTGAACCTTCTCCGCCCTCAATGGTAATAAAGATACGCTTTTTTTTCATCATGTTTTAACAAGTATTTGTTGGTGTAAACGCCTCTGCATGGCATTGTTGCAATCGAAAATTTCGACGCTTGCAGAAACTAGACCTCTTTTTTAAACCTATAGTTTTAAAATTATATATTTCAAGCCCTCGGATATTGTTTTAAACATCTATAAAACGTTTGCACCAGTTTGTCCTCATGGTTATTTTATTCTGCTCATTATACTTCTTTTTCAAGGAACAATCGTGAACGGTTTGGAAAAAGGCAAATAAATATACTCCCATTATACGCAATCTTGTTTTTTTCTTTAATCCTTTCACCTGATAAATTTACTTTGCTAAAAATGTCTGCAGATCCTACGTGAACATTAATCAAAGACAAGTCAAGACCATACACACCATCT
>BNVV01000063.1 GCA_025998355.1 Endomicrobiia bacterium | reverse complement strand
CGATTGCCGAAGTTATATGGTCATATCCTGGAGCTATGTCAGTTACTAGGGGCCCGAGAAAATAAAGAGGTGCGTTGTGTCCTAATTTTTTTGCAAGAACTACATTTGCTTCAATTTGATTTAGAGGGACATGGCCCGGCCCTTCTATCATGGACTGAACACCTGCTTTTCTTGCTCTTAAAACAAGTTCTCCCAAAACTGCAAGTTCAGCAATTTGTGGATAATCTGACGCATCTTGTATGCAACCTGGTCTAAAACCATCGCCAAGACTTAGTGTAACGTCATATTTTTTTGCTATTTGTAAAAGCTTATCGTAGCGTTCAAACAAAGGGTTTTCTTTTCCTGTTGCATTGATGCATTTAACCAAAAACGAACCACCTCTGCTTACCACTCCAGTAAGACGTCTATGGCGATTTAATACTTCTACAGTAGCTTTATTGATGCCACAGTGAACCGTCATAAAATCCACACCCTGTTGCGCTTGCTCTTCTATGACGTCAAAGAGAAGATCGCCGTCAATCTGAGATATTTTCTTACCCTTTGCAACTGTTTTGCAAGCCGCTTCATAAATAGGCACTGTTCCAACTTGTACATGCGAAGCTGCAAGAATTTCTTTTCTTATCTGCGTTAAGTTTCCGCCGGTTGACAAGTCCATAATCGCATCTGTTCCAGATTCAACCGCAACATCTAATTTTGCAAGTTCTTGGGCAATATCTATGTGATCTGGAGAGGTGCCGATATTAGCGTTAACTTTCGTTTTTAACCCCATACCGACAGCTACAATTTTTTTTAAAGTTCTATTGAAATTTTTAGGAATGACGATAGTTCCAGCAGCAACGCCTGCTCTAATAAATTCTTCGGTTAAATTCTCATACTGAGCCACGCTCTTTATTAAGTCGTTAGCCTGTTTATTTTGCGCGTCTTGCATTAGCGTCATTTCCTTGGTTTCCATAAGTTATCCTCTCCTTGTTAAATGGATTCCCGCTACTTGCGCATTCTATTCCAACTGCCTGACAGACAACCGTGTAAGATCTGTCTAGAAACCCTAGTACTTGGTTGTCATTTTATTGTTGTTTTTTGGTGTTTGATTTATTTCACTATGTACTCTTAAGTGTGTATTCTTAAACCACGTATTCTTAAATCATTTGGCTACACAATAGCGACAAAAGTGACAAATTTGCTTGTGGCATTATTAGTGGTGACATTATTATCTATGGGCTTTGCAAAAAAAGTACCATCACCTTCTAGACAAATAGAGCATTTTGAATCAGGCTGCGGTCTAGCAGCAGCAGGTACAATGAGCTACGCATATCTTGTAGGTAGACCCACGGGCTGCGGTCCAAGTAGATACAGCAAGATACGCAAGTCGTGTGTAGTAGGGGCGCAATGACGCGTTGGTTTTGACGACTAACGCTTTAGGTTCTTTGATTTCGCCAGTCGTTAAATAAAAACTCTAAGTATCTGACTTTTTCGATAATCTTGTTGTCAACGGCGGTGTAGCGGCTGGCTTTGTGAAGGTCTTGGGCGTAGGCGACGGCGTTGGTGAAGGCGTTATACGTGGCTTTGGGAGAGCGATCACAATGACAATTAGCGTCGTTATTCTCAACAACTGTAGCGACGACATGTTCTGCGAAGGCGGTGACGAAGTGTGCGATGGCGGTGCCGTCGTATGCGTGGTTGTCGCTGGAGGTTCTGACTCTGACGGCGCGGGCGGCGGCGCGGGCGGCGACGGTGAATTCATGGGCGGTATTGAAGACGCCTATGTTAGCAGTGATATTTCCGTTGATAACATCGGCGGCGAGTTTGAGAGCTTTAGAGGCAGTGGCGAAGGCCTCTCTGGCAAGGACGGCGGCATTGGTGTTGTTAGGGAGAGCGGAGACGAGGGCGTCGAGATCGTTTCGAGTATCTCGAGCTAGAGCTAGGCTAGTTGGAGTATTCCTGTCTAGAGTATCATGTTTGTGACAACGTTCGCACGAACTTAAGGCAAGACCAAATAAAACAATTACACTCATTACTTTTTTCTTTTTCATTGACTCCTCCTGTTATTTTTCCATCACAATTGTAATTAACAGGTACCCGCATATTTCTTTGATAAAAAGGATTATACTTTAAATAAACTTCTCTTTCCAAAATATACGCATTGTAGCGCTGTCCCTTAAACTAGCCGACCAAGAGTAATAAAAACTTTTGAATATTCTTCTAAAACTCTTAAAGTATCCTTAAACTCTTTTAAAATTTGCAATCACTGCTTGTAAGTCTTTTTTTGATACTTTTAGACATTTTTCCGCCGCAATCACAAAAGAATCTCTTTCTTCTATAAGATCACTGTAAATGTTTCTTAAAACTTTGTCAATGTTGTGACAAACAGTACGAATTTTCTTACTTGCAAAAGCGAGTATCCATGTTAAATGGATTCCCGCTCTCGCCATTTCTCCATCCTCTTTTAGCAAAAGTTTATCTTTTTATTTACTAAGATGCAATTTAAAGTGATTTGACTATTAATACCAAACTTAGTTGGCTATATCGTCTTTTTCAATACCTAAATATTCAGCTGTTCTTTTAGCAATATTTGCAAAAACAGGCGAAGCGACAGAAGCAGCATAGTAACTGCTTCCTTTTGGCTCATCGACAATAACGAGTATCACAAACTTAGGATTCATTGCTGGTACCATACCGCAAAACGATGCAGCATAATACTTTGTGGAATAAGTTTTTGTCGTCGGGTCAACTTTCTGCGCAGTACCTGTCTTTCCGCCGACAGTGTACCCATCGATTTTAGCGCTTTTTCCGGTTCCAAGATCCACTGTGTTTTTTAACAATTTCTTAACTGCACGAGCGGTTTCGACTGAAACAACCCTCCTTATTTCTTTTTTATTTTCATTTTTTGATTCAGATTTTCCTATTTCTTGTACTACGTAAGGTTTTAGCAATACTCCATCGTTTGCAATAGCGGAAAAAGCGTTTACCATCTGTATAGCTGTAACTCCGATACCTTGCCCAAAAGAAATCGTAGGCAAGGTTAAGTTATTCCAGTTTTTTGTGTCCATTAAAATGCCTTTTACTTCTCCCGTTAAATCTATGCCTGTCATAGAATAAAAACCAAATTTTCGTATATATTCATAAAAATCTTCTTTTCCTAATTTCTCCGCAATCTTTGCCGCACCGACATTTGACGACATTTCCATAACTCTGCTTAAAGATGCTCGTCCTTCTAATTTATGATCGTCTCTTATTGTATGTCCTGCAATTTTCAATTTTCCGTTTTCTAGGTCGAAGGTACTAGAAAAATTTACTTTACCCATTTCCAATGCGGCCGCAATCGTAACAATCTTAAAAGTTGATCCCGGTTCGTATACATCGCTTATTGCTGAATTTCTTAAAGCAGTTATATCTTTAATTTTATCTGAAGGATCAAAATCAGGAAGAGAAGCCATAGCAAGGATACTGCCTTTTTGTGGATCTTGCACTATGCACACAGCTTTTTTTGCTTTATATTTTTTAAAAGCGTTTTTTAACTCCTGTTCTGCTATAAATTGGATATTTCTATCTATGCTTAGCTTGATATCTTGCCCGCATACTTTTGATTGGTCAACAAGTTTATCTCGTATTATATATCCGTGTCCATCCCTGTGGGTTTTGGTAATAACACTGTTTCCGGAAAGAGATTCATTGTATAGTTTTTCAATACCTTCAAGTCCATTGCCATCGCAATCCGTTATACCAAGAATATGCGAAAGAAATCTCCCCTCACAATATCTTCTTGCATATTTACTCTCAAAACCAATGCCTCTTAATTTTTTATTTTTTATTTTATCAACTATGTTTGAATCAATATTAAAAGCCACGGGCACATAAGATGTATTGTTAAAGTCGCTTATTTTTCCTTCTTTAATCTTTATTCCGTTTTCAAACAAAATAGATTTTACTTTATTAAAATCTTCTATAATCTTAGGATCAAGAAAAACGGTGTACTGTTTTATACTTGTAACAAGGGTATTGTTACAAGAATCTACTATATCTCCGCGTTTTGGAAGCTCTATATTTTCACGGTTTACCATTTTTGATACGGACTGGCTTATTTTATCGTGAAGCAATATTTGCACATATACAAGTTTTGCAAATAAAAGAAAAAAGACTGCCAGCGTCATAAGAGCCAACGCAGTCTTTCTGTTAATTGTTTTTTTGCTATTTTTTATCATTTTACGACGACTCTTCTAATTAATATAAATTACAGATTTTTCATCAGGACGCGAAAGGCCTTTTTCGCTTGCAACTTTATCCATTTTTTCGAGCGCGAGTATCGAATTAATTTTTGATCTTAAAATATCATTTTCCGAATTAATTTTATTGTATTCAGTTTGAAGGCTACTTACTTTATAAGCAAATCTCATTGAAGTATTCTGTTGCCAAAGATAAACAAACAAGCTGAAAGCTATAAATATAATCAGTAAAAATGGTTTATACATTTATTTTCTCTGCTGCTCTTGTTTTTGCGCTTCTGCTCCTAGGATTAATATTTATCTCTTCACGGGAAGCTGTAATAACTTTTTTTGTAAGTATTTTATATATTCCTCTTTGGGAATTTTGCTTTAAATTATGCTTAACAATTCTGTCTTCCAACGAGTGAAAGCTTGTTATCACAATTCTTCCTCCAGGATTTAACAATTCGGAAGAATCAGATAGTAAGGTTTCTAAATTTTCGAGTTCGCTGTTCACAAAAATTCGCAATGCTTGAAAAACTTTTGTGGCGGGGTTTATTTTCCCTCTAGGCTTTTTTACGGAAGCAACTATAGACTGCAACTCAACTGCTGTATTTATTATTCCCCTTTTTCTGCGGTTAAGAATCGCATCTGCAATTTGCTTCGAATTATATTCTTCGCCATATTTATAAAAAATATCAGCTAAGTCATCATGTGAGTAAGAATTAATAACTTCTTTTGCTGTAAGTTCGTTCCTTCTATCCATTCTCATATCAAGAATATTGGAATTAAACGAAAAACCTCTGTCTAAATCGTCAAACTGCTTTGAAGAAACGCCTATATCAGCAAAAATACCATCAACTTTACTTATGTTGATGTCTGTTAAAGTTTTTTTTATATTTTTAAAATTATCTCTTATAAATGTCACTCTTCCATTAAAATCTTTTTCTTTTTCGGATTCGCAAAATCGGTTTGAAGCGTATTCATCCCAATCAAAAGCCACTATTTTAATGTCTTTAAATTTATTAAGCAAATATGAAGTGTGGCCGCCAGCGCCAAATGTACAATCAACATACAAACCGTCAGGTTTATTGATTAAATACTGCGATATTTCTAAAGGCATTATTGGAATATGACACATTTGTTATTAACAATCCTGCTTGGAAATGAATATTTTTACAGTTGTAAACAACAACAGAGTTGATATCACAACAAACGCATGAAAAAACCTCTCGGGCGATTGACTTCAGACTCAAAGCAAATTCTATAGATTTATTTGGCACTATAGACGACAGTCAAGAATAAAAAAACTTTCATGCGTTTAATGTAATACTTCTATAAAGACGGATTATACACCGGATTCTGTCTTTTAAAAAATCTTAAAAGCGCAATCATTTCTCTGTCGTTAAAATCACTTTTAACGATCAAGCGACTATACTTCAGCCTTGCTTTCCGGTAAGGATTTAGCCGTTTCATCCTTTGCATTACTGCAAAAGCTTATCCTCTTACAAGGATACTTTTCCCGTTTTCCGGTAAAAGCGTCTCTGTTCGCACCTCTACTCTTACGAGCGACAGGAATTGCCTGCTACCGTTTACTGCAATACTTGCAGTTAAAGTCCGGACTTTCCTCTTTACAGTAAATGTAAAGCGATTGCGTATCCATCTTTATAAAAGTTCTCTATTTTTTTAACAATATTCTAGAACAATTATCACAGAACACAAGTTCACGACATTTACGCGTTTGATTTATCAACTGTGGTCTTAACTCCATTCCGCATACCCCGCAGCTTTCATCGTCAACAAAAGCTATCCCTAAACCGTTGCTACTACCTAAACGCAATCTCTCATATTGAGATAATACAGATTGCTTTACTTTTAATTTATACCCTTCTCTTATGTTTTCTAGTGCTGAGATCTCTTCCTCATCCTTCTTTAATGAATCCTCAACTCCCTTTATATCAATTTTTATTTTGTTTTCAAAATCCTTTAATTCTTTCTCCGTCTCTTTAACTACAACAAACTCCTTGTCTATTTTATCCATAAGTTCTAAAAGCTCATCTTCAATAACGCTTTTATCGGCTTTTGCTTTCTCTATTTCGGCAAGCAATGCGTTATATGTGTTATTTGATTTAACAGTATTTAATTCCATGGAATGTTTATCTATTGCTTTTTCTTTTGCATCAAGCAGGGATTCTTTCTCTTTTTTTAATGAGTTTAACTCAACAAAATTTTTCTTTTTCATATCCATTTCAAATTTTTTAGCTCCCCAGACTTTGTTTTTTTCTTCTATTAACAACGGAGCTTTACTGATTTGCCTTTTAATATCGTCAATTTTAATATCATAAACCTGCAATTCTCTTAACAGATCTAAATTTTGTTCTAAATTTTCCATGTATTACCTCGATTTTTTAGCCACAATTAATTGCGCGCCATGGCTAGTGTTTTTGTAGTGATCAGTGATTACTCGGAGCCTACGCACTACCATAAGTGGGTAGTGCAGGGTTTGAACCTGCGACCACTCGCGTGTGAAGCGAGTGCTCTTCCACTGAGCTAACTACCCGGTAATAATTTATTGTAGCAAATTTAATAAATAAAAAAGATAAGCTGTTATAAATATCCTCTGTTTTGTGCGCCGCATACTTTTTTATTCTTTAAAAAATCTAGGCTGGACATTTCTTGAGCCAAGAAAATACCACATTGCAAGTAAGGATTGCTATTTTATTAGTACGTCGATGTTGTGCAAAATCGAAAAACACATATTGAACTGAAATAGTATAATAGACCTCTTAATAATTAACATATAAAAGTACAATAGACCTCTTGCGCAACTAAGTATTAAATTTTAGAATTACAAATACCTGCAACCCAAGTTAAATCGCAGTCCAAAGCGTCTTCTGCGGTCTATAGCTATTCTGTACTATTTTGAACCTTTTAACAAATACTTTAACATTTTCCACCATAATCATTTGATGAAATCTCCCTATTTAACTCTTTATCTTCTTTTGTCGGCTTTGAGTGTTTCTTTGATCTCTTTTACTTAAGAACTAGCGTGTTTGTATGTATTTCTGCCTAAGTCCTCCTAAATTGTATTTGCCATGTATCTTATTTTGTCTTTCTTCTGCAAATCCATGTCTTTTTAAATAAACTAAAATCGTTCCTTGTCCTATCAATCGCTGTGCGTATTATTTGCTCACCTTTAATTTAACTACTACCAACGGTTATTGTATGTCTCTTTTTCTTCTTGCTTTGCCATTTCGCTGTTTTTGAAGTCTTTGTATCACTATTCTGTAGCATCTATCACTGCTACTTCTACTTCTGCACCTTCCTTTAATCATACCTATTCCCATCTAGTGCATATTCTCCACTCTTTATTAATACTTCTTCTACGTGCTTTTAGTCCTATATGCACAA
>BNVV01000062.1 GCA_025998355.1 Endomicrobiia bacterium | reverse complement strand
GTTCCAAAGGCTCGACAGCAATAGCAGAACTAGGAGCAAGCGCAAAAGTATGGAAGTTGGATGTGGACTTAAGTGGACAAGGCTATATTGGCAAAAGAAAGGGTATCACAGGGACATTGAAGATTAAGTATACTTTTGGACTTTAAGAAAATAAATAAAACCAAGGGCATATCAATCGCAGGTAAATAATGAACGATAAGAATAAGTACTCAAATGTCACTCTTGAAAGTGTAAAAAGAAACCCAGCAGTTAATGCTTTCATAAAGTCTGCCAATGATTATCTTGGCACTATTGGCTATACTGAACATGGTATGAGACATGCTGGTTTAGTTGCATCCATAGCTGAAAACGTTTTGTTGTATCTAGATTACCCAAAGAGAATGCAAGAACTTGCAGGAATTGCAGGTTATATGCATGATATAGGAAATGTTGTAAGCAGATATGGTCATGGTCAATCTGCCGCTCTTATAGCGATGAGACTTCTTAAAGATATTGGCACAACCCCCGAAGAAACGGCATTAATAATTTCTGCAATAGGAAACCATGAAGAAGAAGCAGGCGATCCTGTAAATCCAGTGGCTGCGGCTTTAATTTTGGCTGATAAGTCCGATGTGCATAAAACAAGAGTAAGAAATCGTAATATTTCAAAATACGATATACACGACAGAGTAAATCTTGCTGCAAAAAGATCTTTTTTAAGAGTAATTAAAGATAGAAGAACTATATCGCTTAAACTTAGTATCGATACTAAAATATCAAAGGTTATGGAATATTTTGAAATTTTTATGTCGAGAATGTTGATGTGTAAAAACGCTGCAACCTTTTTAAATTGTACATTCGAGTTGATAATAAATGAGAGGAAATTACTCTGATGAGTAAAATTAACTGGAAACTATGGATTACTTTTGCGTTGTTAGCTTTTTCAGTATGGATATTGTGGCCGTCATTAAAGTGGTCAATGATGTCTGTCGATAAAAGGGAACAGGCGGAAAAGGAAAAGAGTCCCATATTAGGTAAAGTTTTAAAGTTGGGTTTAGATCTTAAAGGTGGAACGCATCTTCTTTTAGAGGTTGATTCGTCTCAACTGGGTGGCAATATAAAAATTAAAGATGCTGTTGACAGAGCTACGGAGATTATAAGAAGTAGAATTGATCAATTTGGCGTGGCAGAGCCAATGATTGTAAAACAGGGAGATAAGTGGATTGTTGTGCAATTGCCCGGTATTAAAGATCCTCAAGCTGCAAAGGCTTTAATAGGCAAAACTGCATTACTTGAGTTTAGGATAGTAAATACAAGCCAGAAAGCCAGTGAAGTGCTTGCTTTATTTAGAAAAAAAGGCATTACGCCTTCTCAGTATAGAGAGAATCCTTCGTCATATCATGATATAGAAACAGCTATGCCTGAAGGCGGAACGATTTTTGAAAGCAAGGAAGATACGGGCACGTATTATGTTTTAGATAAAGTCCTTTTAACCGGAGCGGCGCTTACAAATGCAAAAGTTAGTTTTGGTGAATTCGAGCAGCCTGCTGTTTCAATAGAATTTAATAAAGACGGTGGAAGAGTTTTTGCAGATATTACCGAGAAAAACATAGAAAGAAATTTGGCTATAGTTCTAGATGGCATTGTACAGTCTGCACCAAGAATCAACGTAAAAATTCCCGACGGCAAGGCTCTTATCACCGGTAATTCTGATGCCGAAGATGCAAAATTGCTTGCAACAGCGCTAAGGACCGGCGCTCTTCCCGCTCCAGTTAAAATAATAGAAGAAAGAACTGTGGGGCCATCGCTTGGAGACGATTCAATAAAAAAAGGTTTCATGTCATCTCTAATCGGCATTATGATAGTTTTTGTCTTTATGGTTGTTTATTATCGTACTTCAGGAATTATCGCAGATATAGCACTTGGGTTGAATTTAATAATGCTCATGGCTACAATGGCGTATTTTCAGTTTACCATTACGCTTCCGGGCGTAGCAGGTATAGCTCTTACTCTTGCTATGGCAGTTGACGCAAATGTGCTTATATTGGAAAGGATAAGAGAAGAGCTTGCAATCGGCAAAACAGCAAGAGTTGCCGTAGACGCTGGATATAAGAAAGTCTTTTGGACTATTTTTGACGCAAATCTTACAACACTCATAGCTGCTGTTTTTCTGTTTGAATTTGGGACAGGCCCTATAAAAGGTTTTGCGGTTACTCTTTCAATAGGTCTTATTATAAGCATGTTTACTTCTGTAACTGTAACAAAGCTTATATATGAATTTTTATTCAAAGAGAATCTTTTATTGAAAATTAAAGTATAAAGTCGGAGGTAAAAGTGCAATTTTTTAAATCTATGGATATAGATTTTATAGGAAGTCGTCGCAAGTTTTTTGTGGTTGCTGTGTCGTTGTTACTAATGACAATAACAGCTTTCATTTATAGAGGAGGACCTAACTACGGTATTGATTTTGCAGGTGGTGTTCTAATGCAGATTTCTTTTCGTGATAATAATACCGCATTACATGATATACGCTCCGCTATAGAAGAGGCAGGAGTGAAATCTTTTGAACTTCAGAGTTCAGAAAATTTTATTCTGATAAGAGCAAAAAAAACTCTCAAATCTCAGGAAGAATTTAAAAATTTGATAAAAGATTCTATACAGGCAAAATTTCCTGACAATCCTATGAAAGTAGAAAGGATCGAATATGTAGGTCCTGCAGTTGGTGAGTATCTTTCAAAACAGGCTATTTATGCGTTTTTATTCGCTTTTTTAGGTATGGTCGCCTATGTGGCTTTCAGATTTAAGTCTGGTTTATGGGGTATTGCCGCTGTTTTAGGTGTTATCCATGATATTATCGCATGTTTTGGTTTTATAATTCTTGCTAATAAAGAAGTTAATATAATAGTCGTGGCAGCTTTGCTTACACTAGCTGGCTATTCAATTAACGATACTATTGTTTTGTTTGACAGAATAAAAGAAAACTTAAAATTATGTGTAAAAGAAAATTTTGCAGCAATTATCAATAAAAGCATAAATGAAGTTCTTGTTAGGACAGTTGTTACTTCGTTAATGGTATTTATCGTGGCAAGTTCTTTGTTTTTTTTCGGCGGTGAGGTTCTACATACGTTTGCATATATAATGGTTATAGGTACAGTGTTAGGAGTATTTTCTTCTGTATTTATTTGCGCTCCATTCGTTTATGAATTGGAAATAAGAAGAAGTAATCGTTTGAAAGCTGCAATAAAACAGAGCGTAACTCGTTCAAAATAATGCGAAAGATAAAGAATTTTAAGGTAAATTTACGTGTAAAAGAAATTTCACGGGTGGTAAAGAAACTTATCGGTGCCGTTGAACCGTCCGTAGAACTTGAGAAGACAATTCGGCAGTGTTGTCGTTTTTATGTTAAATTTTTGGTTCCGTCTGCTATATATGAAACCTTTTCAAAAGAAACTCTTCCTTTTGCTTACGAGAAAGGCGCTCCTCCTAAGTGGGTTGCCAAAAGTGTTTTTTTTGTGACTATATGCGATAACCTCTATGATGAGTATAAGAAGAACAAAAGCGTCTTTGGAGAACATACATGTAAAATTGTTTCTGAAATAGCTATTGATGCTTTAGATCAGTCAAAAAATTTTGCTCAAAGACTTATTTCAAATGAAGCAAGTGAAGAAAACTGCGAGATTTCGAGAGTTGTAGATATTCCAAGTAATTTGTACTCTGAATTTTCGAAAGTTGTTCCTATCGATAAAATAGGCATCAGTATAGAATCAGAAGATATCATACCTAAATATTCAACCTGTGGTTTGTTCTATTGGATACCGTCTAATAAAAAAAGAAAGAAGTAATTACGCGCAAAAGAGAGCCTCTCTAAAAACTAAGAAGCAGGTCACTGTCGACGCGCCTTTGTTTTGAGAGCATCTCGATGTTATTTTTTACGACGAAATACATAAAACAAATTTAACATAAACATGGTAAAGAAGCGTATCGTATCTATCTTTTAGCAAATGCAGTTGTTACTTGTAGCTTCATTATTTTAGTATGGTGAATAAAATGTTAGAAATATATCTGATAGTATACAACATTCTTTTTGTTCTATCTTTGCCTCTGATTGTATTTGCTATTCTCTTTAATAATAAACACAGAAAAGATTTTTTTTATAAGCTTTCAGAGCGTTTTGCTGTTTATAAACCGTTAGGTAAAAATTCAAAAAAAACTACCGTATGGATACATTGTGCATCACTAGGCGAAGTTATCGCTGCAGAACCTATTTTAAACGGTCTTCAAGATTACTATGTTGTTTTGACTACGATTACTAAGAGTGGCAGAGAATACGCTCAAAAATTACAAAAAGCAGATTTTGTCACTTTGCTGCCTTTGGATATATATCCTATTATGAACAAGGCTTTTAATAGCATAAAACCTGATATACTTGTACTTGTCGAGACTGAGCTTTGGGCAACTATGCTCTATACTGCGTCGCATAAAAATATAAAAACTATTATAATTAACGGGCGAATGTCGGAAAAATCATATAAATCGTATAAAAAATTAAAATTTTTTTGGAACCGCTTCGTCGGGCTGATTAATGTTATTATTGCAAGAAGTAAAGATGATGCCGATAGATTTAATTTTTTAACAAACGGCAAGAGCAATGTTATTGTTTCAGGAAATATAAAATATGATAGTAATTTTGCAACGATATCAAAACGAGATGATTTTTTGTTAAGCGAAGATGATTTTATTTTTACAGCAGGAAGCACCAGGAAAGGAGAAGATGATATTATAGCGGATGTGTATAACAAGATAGTCCCAGGCTTTAGTAAAATTAAATTCTTTCTTGCTCCAAGACATTTGTCAAGAACAGAAGATGTAATTAAAATTCTTGAAGATAAACATATAAAATATTCACTGTTTTCCACTGGAGATTTCAGCAATAATTTTATTTTGATTGATATTTTTGGAAAGTTACAGAGTATATATTCAATTTCAGACGTATGTTATGTTGGCGGTTCTATTGTCGATAAAGGCGGACAAAATCCCATAGAGCCGGCGGCATATGGCAAACCAGTTTTATTTGGCAAAAATATGGGTAATTTTAAAACTGAAGCGGAAAGTCTTGTAAAGGCTTTTGGAGCCTTGATTGTTGAAGATTCGGATGATTTAGCCAAAAAAATAAGGGAATTTATTTCTAATAAACAGTTGTCTGAAACAATCGGAAAGAATGCTTTAAAAACTGTTAATTCTCAAAAAGGCGTTGCATCGTTTACGATAGAAAAAATAAAAGAGAATTTAAATGCGTAATAAAAGTTTTATAAAAATTGTTACATTTATATGCCGTATTGTAGATAAAACTTTAAGAAAGACGTCTTTAAATGATACTCTTCATTACCCTAAGCCGTCAGTTTATGCTTTTTGGCATGGGAATGAATTCCCTATGATAATGTCTAACCAAAAAAATAATATAGTTATTATGGTGAGTATGTCGAATGATGGTGAACTTATGTCACAAATTTTGCAAAATTTTGGTTACTTGTCCGTAAGAGGTTCTTCAAGCAAAGGTGGGCAAAGAGCGTTAATGAAGCTTATAAAATATGCGCGGCATGGACATACTCTTGCATTTGCCGCAGACGGACCGAGAGGCCCTTGTCATAAACTTAAAGCTGGTGTTGTATATGCCGCTCAAAAAACAGCTATGCCGTTGCTACCAATAAGCTGTTCGTCAAAGAATAAAATAGTACTAAGAACTTGGGACAAAACTATAATCCCATTGCCTTTTTCAAAAACTGTACAAATTTATGGGGAACCGGTCTATATAAATTACGGCGATAATATCAAACAAAAAACAGCTCTTGTGGAAAAAAAATTAAATAAATTATTTGAATTTACAGATAAATATTATTGGGGAAAAGACATATTGAGATATTTAGAATATCATCCCTTTCCTAAAATTTTAATAGTTCAACCAAGCAGAATAGGCGATATAGTGTTTTCTTTGCCTACGCTTGCGGCAATAAAGAAAAAATATCCGCATGCAAAACTCAGCTGGATTGTAGATGAGAGATGCTTTGAAATTCTAGAAGGCAATCCTTATCTTGATAACATATTTATATGGGACAGAAAACAAGTTTCTTTTAAATATTATAAAAATTTAAGACATAAATTGAGGGAACAAAAGTTTGACCTAAGTATAGATTTGCATGGTCTGGCAAAATCGGCAATGTTTGTTAGACTGGCGGGAGCAAGATTTAAAATAGCATCTTCTTCCACAAACGGTATGAGAGAATTTTCGCAGATGTTTTCAAAGGAAATAAAATCTCCCAAAACTTATCATTGCGTCAAACGCCATTTTGAAGTTGCAAAATACTTAGGCTGTACTTATGAAATTAGTTATCCGATAGCAATACCCGAAGAGAGCTTCAAAAGCGTTAGAGAAGAACTTTTAAAAGAAAATGTAAATTTTGATAAACTGGTAGGCATTCATCCCGGTGGCGGTTGGGTTTCAAGAAGATGGGGAAGTTATAACTTTGCACATCTTGCGCAAAGGTTAAAAAACGAGTTGGGTGCCGATATTGCGCTTGTTGGAGGCAAAGAGGGCGGAGCCACCGAAAAAGGATTGAATGAAGAAATAATTGTCATTGCTGGAGTTAAAATAGTCGACATGACAGGCAGTTTTACCCTAAAAGAATTGTGCGCTTTCTTAAAAATATGCAAGGTCTTTGTCGGAAATGAAGCAGGCCCCATGCATATCGCAACGGCATTAAATATGCAAGCCGTAGCTATTTTAGGGCCTACAAACGCAAGGCGCACAGGACCATATAAAGGAAATACGAAAATTATACAGCATAAATTTGCTTGCCAGCCTTGCAGAAACAGAAATTGCAAGAATCCAATATGTATGCGGGATATTACAGTTGAAGAAGTTTTCAAAGAAGTAAAACAAAAGTTTGTACTGTAACAGAGATCTGCCTAAAAACTTTTGTCACCTAGCTGTAGTAATTCCCATTTTTTGCAAAAAAGGGCTGATGCGTGTAGTCTTTTGATCTAAAGCATTGTTCTTTTGCAATAATTCCCCTTTTTTTAAAAAGTGGCGGCGGGCGCAAGCCTTGCGAGGTATTTATTAGACGTTTTCCCAAAATCAAAACAGATACTTATCTTTATCAAAGGAGAAAAATGTATGAAAAGAACAAAGTATCTAAGCAGACTGGCAGAAAAAAGAACGAGGAATGTATTAGCAATGGTGGCAATGTTTACTTGCACTAGCATTTGTTTGGGAAATACAATAACACTGGACTCTTCTAATGCTAATGCTACTCGTGAACGGAATGTCGCTGCTAATTCTACTGATCCGAATGGAATCGTTCCAATTTCGCTAGACCCAAACAATAATACTTTGATTATCAAAGAAGGAGCAAAAGTTGGTGATGCAAGCGGTGCTCGCGTTGGTCGTGATAGTACTGTTGCATCGATGACAGGCAACAAAATTATTGTAAACGGAGGCGATTTTGATGATAATAACATTTTCGGCGCCTGTTCCCACTCAGAAGGAAAAGTTGATGTTAAGGGTAATACAGTTGAAATTAATGCAGGAGACAATATAGGGAGTGTTTATGGCGGATATACAGAAAATGGAACAGCTTCTGATAATAAAGTATTTATAAAAAACAAAGTGACAATTAGACGAGATGTTTATGGTGGTTGTACTACTGATGGCCATGGAAATGTTAAAAATAATGAGGTTACAATCACTGGCGCAACTGTTGGCAGAAGTGTTTATGG
>BNVV01000061.1 GCA_025998355.1 Endomicrobiia bacterium | reverse complement strand
TAAAAGGTTCAAAATAGTCTCGAGAATAGATAAGTAATAGCAGAAGACGCTTTGGACTGCGATTTAACTCAGGTTGCAGGTATTTGTAATTCTGAATTTAATACTTAGTTATGCAAGAGGTCTAATGTTAGAGAGTACATTTAAATATATTTTTTAACAAACAGTTAATAGAGAAAGCTAAGATGATATTTTTCGGTGGAGAGTGGGACTCTTGAGGTTTTTGTTTAACTAAAACCAGAACAATCCCATGGTTTATCTAGAAACCAAAAGCAAATCGCTGTCGATGTGTCTTTGTTTTTTTGAGTGTGCTGTGTTATTTTTACGGCGAAATGTTTGAAACAAAACGGCAGTATTATTTTAGAAACAGAACCAAGTAAATGCGTATTACTAAGAGAAAAAACCTCGGGGGGGCCTAGTTAATAGCTAAAAAGATTCTTTTATAAGGAAAATAATATAATGCATTTAAAGAAAGTAGAAATATGTGGTTTTAAATCGTTTGCCGACAGAACAATATTGGATTTTGAACCGGGAATCTCTGGTATTGTTGGTCCTAATGGATGCGGTAAGTCGAATATATCTGACTCTATACGTTGGTGCCTTGGCGAGCAGAGGGCGGGGTCAATGAGAAGTTCAAATATGCAGGAAGTTATATTTGGAGGCACTCAGACAAGATCTACTACTGGAATGGCAGAGGTTTCGCTTACTTTTGATAACTCAAAAAATGTATTGCCCATAGATTATTCTGAAGTTATTGTGACAAGAAGATTGTTTAGAAGCGGAGAGAGCGAATATTTTATTAATAAAACGCAGTGTAGACTTAAAGACATAAGAGATATGTTTTTAGATACTGGTATAGGTTTCGACGGTTATTCAATAATTGAACAGGGTAAAGTTGATTTTTTAACTACTGCAAATCCCGAAGATAGAAGGGAGCTTTTTGAAGAGGCTGCTGGTGTATCTAAATATAAAGTGAGAAGAGAAGAGACGTTAAGAAGACTTGAGAAAATAGATACAGACATGTCGCGTTTATCAGATGCGATTGTGATTCATAAACAGCAAATAACAGCTTTGGATATAGCGGCAAAAAAGGCAAAACAATATAAGAAGTATCAAGAAGATCTTGCGAACTATGAGATTGCTTCTTTAGCTTGGCACATATCTTACGGTGACAGCGAAATAGCAAGAATAAAAACGGATCTGGATCCAAAGATAAAAGAATTTGAATCGACAAATACTTTTATGGCTCAGCTTGATGTGGAAATGCAGAATATGCGTCTTACTTTAGATGAAAAGAATGAGCAGTATGTAAATGTAAACAAGGATTTAAGCGAAATAAAAATGCAAGTGGGTGTAGCTGATCAAATAATACAACATGCTATGCAGCGCCAAGCAGAAATAAAATCTGAAAAGGAAAAGCTTGAGCAGGAGCTTGTAATAAATAAAGATAAAGTTGTTCAGATGGAAGAGCAGCTTAAAATTTTAAATACTGATGACGGGTCTTTAGCTTATGAAGTGGAGAATCTTGAGAAAGAATATAAAGAAAAAGAACAGCAGTATAATTCAATAAAATCTAAACTTCTTGGATTTGAGTCCAGAGAAAATGAAATTCGTTCAAAACTTTCAAGGCTTGAATCCGAAAAAGAACAACAGCTTAATTTAAAAGCAGAACTTTCTGAAACAAAAATACATCTCGATGCTGATACGGTGTCTTTACAAAGAATAATAACAAGATTTGAAAACGATGTTGAACCTACAAATCGGGAAATCGTTCTTATTGAATTTGAACTCGCCGCAGCTAATGAATCATTACTTTCTCTTGATACCAAAAAGGAAGAAATAAACAAAACTATTTCTGAAAATGAAGAAAAACTTAAAACTTTTGAAAATCTTTTATTGCAGTATAAGGAATCTCTTGCTTCTAATGATTCTCGTATAGCTACATTAAAAGAATTTGATCAACATGACCCAGTAAGATCTTCTATAAGAGCTGTATTAAGATTGGGAAATGTCGCAAGAGGCCCTATAAGCAGTTTAATTGATGCCGATGACGATAAAGATGAGCTTGTAGCGTCAGCGCTTGGTGAGAAATTAAATTATCTTGTGTGCGACACAACGGAGAAAGCGGAGCGAGCTATTAAGTTTTTGGAAGAAAACGGTTTAAGCAGGCTTTCATTTATAGTGGTCGAAAAAATTTCAGATTCTTGGCAAAGCTTCGGCATAGGGTTACCCATAGGCTATACTGAATTGATAAAATATCTAAAATATAATTTAACGGACGAGAAGATTATTCGTTTTGTGTGTTCTAATACGCTTGTTTTTGGAAATAGAATTTATGGGAATGTTATTGTTCAAGGTGGTGGAAAAATATCTTTTGAAAAGCCCGTATTGATTGAAGAACGGATAAAGAAACTTCAGGAAGCATCAGAAGAGGTTAGACAAAACATTTCTTCAACGCAATCCGAAATATATCAAATCAATGATTTTCAAATTAACTCTCGTCTTGAAAAAGAACGGGTTGGGTTTGATGCAATAAAAGTAAAAACTCAAATTGAGGGGAAGCATTCTCAGATTGAAGAGAAAAAAAATTATATAAGAAGTATTACTGAAGAAATAAATAAGCATAAAGAAGAAATAACTGCTAAAAACGTAGAGATTGCCTCTTTTAACGAAGAAATATCTGCTTTTGAAACAAATCTTGCAGGTTATGAGGATGAAGGAAATAAGTTTTATGAAGAATTAAAAATTATTGAAAGTGATATATTTTCTGTAAGAAAAGAAGAAGAACTTATTGCCCCATCGATGATGAATGCAAGAAGTACTTGGGATAAGAAGGTGGCTGAGGTTGAAAATAAACAAAAAGGGCAACAATATCTTGTCGATAATATCGCAAATATAAAACAGCAGATACAGCATGCTGAAAGTGGAATTGTTGAAGGCGATGAAAAGCTTTCAGCTCTCCTTGCTTCTCAAAGGACAGAGACTTTAAAAATACAGCAAATGTACGAAGCTCAAGCTCAAAAAGAAGCTGAAATACAAGTTTCTTTGACAAATAAGCAAATCTTGCAAGATACCCTAGATGCAAAAACTAATGAGTTGCATGATTTGCGCGGTAAAGTTGACGGTTTAAATAATGAAGTAAATGCTATGCAGGTTGATTTAAAGAATTTTGAGTATCAGAAAAATGATTTGGAAAAGAGACTTGCAGAAACATACGGCAAGAGCTATGAAGAAATTAAAAACGATTTTGACGGCGTTAAAGTAAATAATGAAGAAATTGTCAAGATAAAAAGAAAAATGGAATCTTTAGGTTCTGTTAACCTTGCCGCGCAGGAAGAATACGACGCATTAGAACAAAGATATAATTTTCTTTTAACGCAACAGCAGGATTTATTAAAAGCCAAAGATGATTTGCATGAAGTTATAAAGAAAATTAATCAATCTACCATTGAAAACTTCAAAAAAACTTTTGATATTGTCAGAGAAAATTTTAAAGATCTTTACAGAAAACTTTTTGGTGGCGGAGAAGCAGATTTAATGCTTACGGACGAAAATAATTTACTTGAAAGCGGCGTTGATATTTATGCTCAACCGCCCGGAAAGAAATTGCAGAATATTTCTCTGTGTTCAGGAGGGGAAAAGGCTTTAACTGCTGTTGCTTTATTGTTTGCGTTTTTTATGGTTAAACCTTCCCCTTTTTGTATTTTGGACGAAGTTGACGCTCCTTTGGACGATGCAAATGTCGGCAGATACGATGCCATGATAAGGGAATTTTCTACAAAAACACAATTTTTGGTTGTAACGCATAATAGACGCACGATGGAAATGGCTGATATCCTTTACGGGGTTACAATGGAAGAGCGTGGCGTTTCAAAAATAATATCAGTAAAGATGAGTAAGCAAGATGAGGCTATTGCGCAATGACGAAAATAAGTCTTGTTAAATGTGATGACTATAGCAAGGCAGATAATGCTGTTCGAGAAGCGGTTAATCTTATTGGAGGCGTGTCTGTTTTTGTAAGACCTTCAGAAAGAATTCTTATCAAGCCAAATCTTCTGAGTCCTAAAGATCCATCTAAAGCCGTAACGACGCACCCCGAAATTGTAAGAGCTGTTATAAGGCTTGTAAAAGAAGTGGGTGCTGTGCCTCTTGTAGGGGATAGTCCTGGAGGAGCAATAAGGGATATAAAAAACTTATGGAAAGTTACTTTAATGGAAAAAATTTGCGTAGAAGAAAATGTCAAGCTTGTCAATTTTGAGGCTGCAGGTTCAAAAGAATTTGATATAGGCGATAAAAATATAAAAAAAGTTAATTTTTCAAATGCTGTTTTAGACTGTGATGGAATAGTTAATCTTCCAAAGCTAAAAACTCATATGTTGATGAGTTTTTCCGCGGGTGTAAAAAATCTTTACGGTTGCGTTCCGGGTCTTATGAAAGTGGAATATCATAAATATGCATCTAAAAATAAAGAGTTTGCAGATTTTCTTTCAAAAATTTATTTGTTTTTTAAAGATAAAATAAGATTTACTCTTGTTGACGGTATTTTGTCTATGGAAGGAAACGGTCCTAGTGCTGGGGATATTAGAAAAACAAATTTAATTGCTGCTTCAAGTGATGCTGCTATTCTTGATGCATACTTGTTAAATGAGCTAAATTATAATATATCAGACAGTGATTTGTTAAAAAATTTGAAAATAACTAAAGATATCTTTAATAAAATTGAACTTGCTGGGGAACCGTCAAAAAATTTTAATTTTAAGAATTTTAGATTTCCGAATTTAAGAAAATTAGATTTGCTTCCTAGGTTTATAGTACGCATTTTAGGTAAATTGTTATGGATGAAAGTAGATATAAATAAAAAAATGTGTGTAAAATGTATGCTTTGCATAAGGGCATGCCCGATTGGTGCAATACGACATAAAAGCAATGCGCATCCATATGTCTATGCAAAAAAGTGTATAAGTTGCTTTTGTTGCCATGAAATGTGTCCGAGTAAAGCAGTCGGCTTTAAAAAAAGTATACTTGCTAAAATTTTTATTAAGGATAGTTAACAGATGGCTAAAAGAACAAATTTTCAGAACTACATTGAATATATCTCTCTCAATATAGTAGTTTTTATTACCAGGTTATTTCCTCTTAAAGTTTCAGTTAAATTTAGTCAGTATATAGCGATATTTGTGTATTATTTTATTCCAATCAGAAAAAAACATGTTTTAGCAATGCTTACTCAGTCGTTTCCCGAAAAATCTCAAAAAGAAATAAAACTCATAGCGAAAAACGTATATAAGAATTTTATGAGAACTATCGTTGAAATTATATTTTTTCCTATCATGACGGACGAAGAAATTAAAAAACTTCTTGTTTGTACAAACGAACATCTGGCCGAGCAATCTTATGCTTCAGGAAAGGGAACCATTTTAATGTCTGCTCATTTGGGGAATTGGGAGCTTACTGCTTTGGCCTTTTCAAAAATATATCCGATGTCTGTGGTTGTTGCGTCTCAGTCAAATATATTTGTAGATAAAATGATGAATGATATACGTACTCGCCATGGTTTTAATATTATAAGTAGAGACGGAATGGCGTTTAGGGCAGTTTTAAAAGCTTTAAAAAGAAACGAATTTGTCGCGATTTTGTCTGATCAAGATGCAAGTCATCAGGGATGCTTCGTTCCATTTTTTGGACGTTTAGCTTCAACTCCTAAGGGAGCCGCTCTTTTTGCGTTAAGAACGAAATGCCGTATAATCATTGCTTTGGGCATAAGACAAAACGATGGAGTTATGAAAGTTGAGTTTACGCAAGTTCCGATGCCTAATACCGGCGACGAGGAAAAAGATATAGAAATAATTAATACTTTTTACTCAAAGAAACTCGAAGATGCCGTACGTAAATATCCTCAACAGTGGTTTTGGTTTCATCGCAAGTGGAATACTCGTCATTAAGGATATAGTCAAATCACTTTAAGTTGCACAATATTGTAGTTTCAAAGATGCGATCAACTTGTTATAAAAATCTTCTGTTTCCTGCTGCATACCTTTTTCCTTTAAAAATGACCAATAATAGATCTCTCGCATAACTTAAGTATTAAATTCAAAACAAATACCTGCAACCAAAGTTAAATCGCAGTCCAAAGCGTCTTCTGCGGTCTATAGCTATTCTGTACTGTTTTGAATCTTTTAACAAATACTATAATTACTTTCTACTATAATTATTTGATAAAATCTTCCTGTTTGAACTTCTTATCTTCTTTTGTCAGCGGGTGTTTATTTGATCTCTTTTACTTAAGAACTAGTGTGTTTGTATGTATTTTGCCTAAGTCCTCCTAAATCCGTATCTGCCATGTATCTTATTGTTTTTTGTCTTTCTTCCACAAATCCGCGTCTTTTTAAATAAACTAAAATCGTTCCTTGTCCTATTATCGCTGTGCATACTATTTGCTCGCCTTTAATTTAACTACTACCAACGGTTATTGTAGTCTTTTTTTCTTCTTGCTTTGCTGCTTTTGCTGTTTTTGAAGTCTTTGTATCAATCCTAGCATAATCACTGCTACTTCTCACCTTCCTTAACAATACCTATTCCCATCTGCATATTCCCCACTACTCATTAATACTTCTTATGCATACCCTATGTTTATATCCACAACTTTTGCTGACATTGCATGTCTCAGGTGACAATATGTTCGGGTATTGCCTGAAGTACTCAAACATCATTCCTACAATATTCTCTATACTCAATTTTCTTTTTGCTCACCTACTCCCCCTATCTTTTCTTACTCCCGACTATCCTTTGTTTTATCAAATGTTCTTTCTTTACTTTCATTAATACTAAATCCATTCCATTTGACCTGCCTGCTTTCTTTTTGCTTCATAGTACTTCTATTGTACTTTTATATATTAGTTATGCAAGAGGTCTAATACTATCAGATGAAGCGCTTGATACAGTGGCTAGCCAGTACAACAACCGGTGGAACCAATACCAGCATCAGTATCAGAGTCAGAATCAGGACTGGTATCAGATGAACCTGAGTCTGATTCTTCGTCTAGACCAACATTAGAGTCTATACCAAAACCATCACCGTCACTGACTAATAAGGCAGAGGATTCAAAAGGATTGTCTGATGAAAAGGCAGCAGAGAAGGTGGAGAGAGCAAGGCTGGATGAGCATAAGAAGCTATTGACTTGAGCTTTTTGCTAGGAATACTGCATATGAACAAAAGCAAATGAATCGACTGGTTGTGCAGAAAAAGAAAAAGCGCCAAGACAGACAAAGAGATATATTCAGATTGTCAAGTGGGAGCAGTGGAAACAGATTGATGAACTGGATGAACTGATTGTGTAAAGTTGCCTTTGTTTTTATTTTACCAAAGGGACTTTACACAATCCAAATTGGGTTGTTTTTTAAGGGATTGATTTAAAGGATTTAAAGAAACTTTTTAAGGTTTAAGAGCTTTGAAGCCGTACAAATCTTACGCAAATGTCACGTAGTAGATATTTAACAACTTTTTTGTTTTTGTTATTGTGACAAAATTTGATACAAGATCCTACAAAGATTTAACAGATAAAGTTTTAGTATGTACGATCCACTGTCTTTCTTAACAAAAGTCAAATTCAACGTTGTGAGATACAAAGGCTTGCAAATAAAGTTTTAATGTGATACATATAATTCAAAGAAAGGTCACAAAAAACGCGAAACAAAGGATCAAAAGACTTAAGACTTAAAAGTAAATCCAGTGTTAAAGACTCCGCGTTAGTTGTCCGAA
>BNVV01000060.1 GCA_025998355.1 Endomicrobiia bacterium | reverse complement strand
CACGAAGTGCAGGGACAGACTATTATAAAACCTTTACAGGGAAACAGCATAGAAGTATCGGGTCCGGGTGATGCTGCTGTAGTTTTGCCTTATACTGTTGTTAAAGGCACAAAAAAAGGTGTTGTTTTATCTAACGGGTTAAATCCTCAATATGGAAAAATAAACACTTATAAAATGGCTGCATCTGCAATAGAAGAATCTCTAAGAAATGCGGTTGCTGTAGGGGCCGATGTTGAGAAAATATCAGTTTTGGATAATTTTTGCTGGGGCGATCCAAACAAACCTGAAATCTTAGGAAGTTTAGTGCGCGCAGCAAATGCTTGCTATGATATGTCAAAAGCTTTTGGCGTTCCTTTTATATCTGGAAAGGACAGTCTTAATAACGAATATTCTATCGGCGGAAAAAAGTATTCAATACCCCCCGCGCTTTTAATATCCGCAATGGGCGTTATTGAAAATGTAGCAAATACCGTTACAATGCCCTTAAAAAATAAAGGAAATAAAATATTTGTTCTTGGTAGCACAAGAAATGAACTTGGTGGTTCTGTACTTGCCAAAATAAAAAATATTAAAACTGGCGTTGTGCCGGATGTGTATCCAGAAGAATCAAAAGTTTTAATGAAAAAGATTTACCAAGCAATAAATAAAAATTTCGTAGAATCTTGTCATGATTGCTCAGAGGGTGGAATTGCAATTGCAATAAGCGAGATGGCGTTTGCTTCAGGTAGAGGCGTAAATATAAATATTGACGCTGTTGAAGTTGAAATGAAAAACCCTCTGACTGTTGCTGAAATATTATTTTCAGAGTCAAACGGTAGGTTTATTGTTGAAGTAAAACCTGAAAATGAAGCGACGTTTATAGAAATTTTAAACGGTTCCGTTTTTGCCGAAGTCGGTTATGTAAGCGACGAAACAAAGATAGTTTTTGAAAGCAAAAAAACTAAAATAATGGTGCAGGAACAGCTTGAAGTTCTTTTAAATGCTTGGCAAAATACTATTAACTGGTAGCTGTACGGTTGATAAACAAATTTGGGTTGGGATAAAATATGAAAAAAATTAAAGTGTTAATTTTAAGAACTGCAGGTACAAATTGCGATTACGAAACGCAAGCCGCTTTTGAATTGTGCGGAGCGGTTGTTGATTGCGTACATATTAATACGCTTATTGAAAGAAAAGATAAAATTTTTGGATATGATATTTTAGCTTTTCCAGGAGGATTTTCTTACGGTGATGATATAGCTTCAGGTAAGATATTAGCAAACGAAGTCAAAAATAAACTTGGCGATGAGGTTAGAGAAATCGCGTTAAGCGGTAAGCCTATCATTGGTATATGCAACGGATTTCAGGTTTTAGTAAAAATGGGATTACTACCTGATCCAAAACTTTTTGAACAAGTTTCTACACTTTCGTATAATGATTCTGATAAATTTGAATGTCGTTGGGTTTATTTGAAAACAGAAAAAAAAGTTAAAAATGAGTCCGGCTGTATATGGACAAAAAATCTTCCAGATATTATTAGTTTGCCTGTCGCTCACGGAGAGGGTAAATTGATCCCTGGAGATAAAAAACTTTTAGATACTTTAAATAAAAACAATCAAATTGTTTTTAGATACTCTGCAAAAGACGGTAGCAATCCCGACTATCCATTAGCTCCAAATGGATCTGCAGAGCAAATAGCGGGAATATGTAATGCAAAGGGCAATGTTTTTGGTCTAATGCCTCATCCTGAAAGATATGTTTTTGCTCTTCAGCACCCTGCAAAAGAAGGTTTTGATGGCGAATATGGTTGTGGAAAAATTATTTTTCAAAATGCTGTTAATTTTGTAAAGTGATCACAATTATACATAGTCAATCAGTTTAACGTTGGCCGTAGAGTTAAAGAATCTATTTTTATTTTGTGAAATAGATTCTTCTTTTTAAATACAAAATAAAAGAAAGTATGGGCAAAATAAAAAAGATTTTATTTGTGCAGTATCGGCAAGATATAAAACTCAAAATAAATATTGCCCTGATGTATTTTTGTCGTCTTTAATAATTTTCTCATTATTTCGTTTCTTGTTTTATACCGTATATCATGATGTTTTTTTAAGTATATCACCAAGCGATGTAGTCTTTTCATTTATTTATGGATTGCGTTTTGATATTTCAGTTATAAGTATGTTTTTGGGATTTCTTATCATTCTTCTATTTATTCCTTTTGTTCAAAAATCTACTAAATTTCTAAAAATTTGCGTTTTATTAATGACTTTCTCAATAACCGTACTAATGCTTATTTTAAGTGGAGATTTTTTTTATTTTCCTGAAGTTAACCGCCACGTGACGGAAGAACTTATTATGGCGCTTGCGGACAAAGAATTTGTTGTTAAATATGCTTTTCAATATTATTGGTGGATTTTGAGTTTAATTTTTTTGATTAATATCTTTACAATTATAAAAATTTTTAAATGTATAGATAAAAAATTTGATCCTAAACTCGTAAGTTTGTTAAAAAGCGTAATTATTTTTATAGGTAGTATTCTTTTTGTTATTTTGGGTATAAGAGAAAATTTTTCCGGAAGACCTATAAATTTAGATAATGCTTATAGTTTGACAGGAAATCTTAAAAGCGTACAACTTATTCTTAATGGAGTATTTACACAAATTCATACTTTAGGACATAAAATTGGCGACACAACAAATGAATATCCCTTAAGTAAAGCAGTTGAAAATACTCAAAAACTTCTTTTAAGTTCCGGTGAATTTATACCTGATGATAAGTATCCTTTAATGCGTCAAATTAAAAATCCTAAAAAAGCAAAAAATTATAATGTTTTTGTAATATTACTTGAAAGCTGGACTCCGCGTTACATTGATTCTTTAAGTAACAGCACTTATGGTGTTACTCCAAACTTTGATAAAATAGTTAAAGATGGAGTAGTTTTTACCAATGCTTATGCTAATGGAACTAGAAGCATATTTGGGATGTCTGCATCTTTTTTGGGTGTCGCTATGATGCCTGGAGTACTTCGTGAAATTGAAAGGCTTGAAATGATGAACAATGTATCGTCAATGCCTGAAGTGTTTAATGGAAGAGGATATTCTACAATGTTTGCGCAGTCTTCCCCACGCGATTCATTAAAAATGTATGACTTTTCAAAAAATGTATTGCATGTACAAGAAAGTTATGCAAAAGAAGATATTCTAGTTTTGATGGAGTATCTTTATGATCTTGCATTTGGATATGACTGACTATGATTTATTTGATTTTGCCGCAAAGAAAGTTAGCGGCAAACGGAGACAAGGGCATTCCTTTTTTGTTTTCTCGTTTACGGGATCTACTCACGTTGGTTTTAGTCCTACTACAAAAGAATTTGATAAATATCCTTCTACAACGAACCAAAACAGATATCTTAATACCTTGTTCTATTCAGACTATTCCGTAGGACATCTCATCGGTACAGCAAAAAAAGATGGATGGTTTAATGATACGATATTTATTTTTATGGCAGATCATGTTGTTGGTTCTTTAAATGGTAGTGATAATAGTGGCGTTGAAGAAAGATTTAAGATTCCCTTTGTGATTTATGCTCCAAAAATATTAAAACCACAAAAAATTGACTATGTTGTTTCACAAGCAGATTTAATACCCACCATATACCATCTTATGGGAGTTGGAAAGCCATTTTCTGCGCTTGGAACAAATGCATTGGATAAGGATGCAAATCATTTTGCTTTAATAAATGACGGAACGGATATAATTTTTGTCAAAAATAACGATTACATAAAACACAACCGTTCAATGGTAACAGGAACTTCTCTGGATAGAAATAGTAATGAATTTAAGCAAATGCAAGAAACTCTGCTTTCTCTTGATAAAGCTTTAACTTCCCTATTGCGAAATAATAAATGGTGCAAAGAATGATAATCTAATTGACGGTCATTTTTCAAGTCTGATAAACTAAGCTAAAACCAATTTTACAATAAGCAGAGCACCTCTGACTTTTGTTGTTGCTCATGAGACTGATTATCGAAAATCTTACATGAAAGCTCTTGTTGGTAGTTTTACTAATTTAGATAATAGTCTAGTTGCTGTTAAAAGATAGGTTGATTAGGGCTTTTGGAGCTAAGTAAGAATATCCCAAGTTTCTAGGTCGCAAAAGCATTTAGATTGTAAATATTCAAACTTCCTTTTTTCGAGTACTTTATGTGTTGCGCAATTAGTACACTAGGATTTATATTTGCCGTTTTTTATGGTAGTATGAGTGGACTAAAGGAGATTGGCTTAAAGTAAGAGGCCTTAAGAAGATGTCTAAGTCATTTGAGGTTTTTAGCTCTACTATTGCTTAGCTGCCTTAAACTTGCTCAAGATTCTACGGTGTCTCAAAAGATGTGATAAAGAAATGGTAATACTTGCTTGCGTTGGGCTGTGTTTTAAAGGGGTGCATGAAAAAATATTTAAAAGAATTTGATAAACTAGTAAAAATATTTGTAACTTTGCGTTCCAAAAACGGATGTATGTGGGATAAAGAGCAGACGTATGAGTCTCTTGTAAAGCATTTGCTTTTAGAAGCGCAAGAAGTCAAACAAGCTGTTAAGAATAAAGACATAGAAAATCTCGAAGAGGAACTTGGCGACATTCTGCTTCAGGTTGTGTTTTATGCTCAAATTGCCAAAGAGAATAAAGATTTTAATATTGCTGGAGTAATAGAGAAGCTTAACAAAAAACTTATACGTCGGCATCCACATATATTTGGCAACTATAAGGTTGGAAATATAAAAGATATTGAAATTATGTGGGAAAAAGCAAAAGAAAAGGAAAAAGCTTTAAAAAAAATGTAAACTAAAAAATAATTTGCGAGGTGAGAATATTAAATAAAAAGAAAATGCCTTTATAGAAAGAGATACAAACTAAAAAATAATAATCTAGGGAGATAATATGTTAAGCAAATTTTTTTCGTTTAAGAAGATTATCACGGCTTTAGGATTGTTACCTGTATTTGCAAGTTTGTCTTTCGCAAGTGAAGCAAGTTTGGCTATGCCTGACTTGGCTTCTGTGAGTTTTTTTGGAGGCACAATTGATGGCAAAACACTTTTGACATTTGGTTTTCTTATTTGTATTTTTGGTTTGTTGTTTGGAATTTATCACTTCTTGGGTATTAAAAATCTTTCTGTGCATAAATCAATGAAATCAATTTCAGAACTTATCTATGAAACATGCAAAACATATCTTATAACCCAGGGCAAATTCATAATTATGCTTGAAGTTTTGCTTGCTGCCATTATAGTCGTATACTTTGGTTGGTTAGAGCATCTTGCAGCGATTAAAGTTGCCGCAATCGTACTTTGCAGCATTATAGGAATTCTCGGGAGCTATACAGTAGCATGGTTTGGTATGAGAATTAACACTTTTGCAAATTCCAGAACATCTTTTGCAAGCTTAAGAGGAAAGCCCTTTCCTCTTTATGCAATACCGCTTCGCGCAGGTATGAGTATCGGAATGCTTTTGATAAGCATAGAGCTTTTCATAATGCTTGTTATTCTTCTTTTTGTTCCTTCAGATTTTGCCGGCGCATGCTTTATAGGTTTTGCAATTGGCGAATCTCTTGGAGCTTCAGTACTTAGAATTGCAGGCGGAATTTTTACAAAGATTGCTGATATCGGTTCAGATTTAATGAAAATTGTATTCGATATCAAAGAAGACGATGCAAGAAATCCGGGAGTTATTGCAGATTGTACAGGCGATAATGCAGGCGATTCCGTAGGACCCACGGCGGATGGTTTTGAAACTTACGGTGTTACGGGTGTTGCATTGGTAACATTTATAGTTCTTGCAGTGTACGATCCTGTTTTGCAGGTTAAGCTTTTGGTATGGATTTTTGTAATGCGTTTAATCATGCTTGTCTCCAGCGCTCTTTCTTATGGAATCAACTCTGTGATTTCAAAAATTAAGTATGCTCTTTTGGATGAAATGAATTTTGAAGCTCCTTTGACATCGCTTGTGTGGATAACATCAATGGTTTCAGTAGCATTCACATTTATAGTTTCTAATCTTATTATCGGTGATTTAGGGGATGGAACTCTTTGGTGGAAGCTTTCTCTTATAATCAGCTGCGGAACTGTCACAGGCGCAGTTATACCTGAAATTGTCAAGATATTTACTTCCGTAAAAAGCGCCTTTGTACAGAATGTTGTTAGTTCTTCAAGACACGGCGGAGCATCTCTTAATGTTCTTGCGGGGCTTACTGCGGGTAATTTTAGCGCATATTGGATGGGTATTACAATTATAGTGCTTATGGGTATTGCTTATGCAATAAGCTCTCTAGGATTAGACGAAATAATGATGGCTCCTGCGGTATTTTCTTTTGGTCTTGTAGCGTTTGGTTTTTTAGGTATGGGGCCTGTTACTATTGCAGTTGATTCTTACGGACCTGTTACCGATAATGCGCAGTCTGTATATGAATTGTCATTGATTGAAAGCATTCCAAATGTAGACAAAGAAATCAAAAAAGAATTTGGGTTTAACCCAACTTTTGAAAAATCAAAATTATTACTTGAGCAAAACGACGGAGCTGGCAATACTTTCAAGGCTACGGCAAAACCTGTCCTTATAGGAACCGCTGTTGTGGGTGCAACAACGATGATTTTCTCAACTATTGTTGTGCTTACCGACGGTCTTGCAACAGGTCTTGATAAGCTTTCTTTGTTGCACGCTCCTTTTTTATTAGGTTTAATTGCAGGCGGATCTGTAATTTACTGGTTTACCGGAGCCTCTAACCATGCTGTAACAAGCGGAGCCTACAAAGCCGTAGAGTTTATCAAGGGCAATATAAAACTTGACGGAAGTTCAGACAGAGCTTCAACAGAAGATTCTAGGAAGGTTGTTGCGATATGCACAAAATATGCGCAAAAAGGCATGATAAACTTGTTTATGGTTATTTTCTTTACAACTCTTGCATTTGCGTTTATCGAGCCATATTTTTTTATTGGATACCTTATTTCAATAGCATTGTTTGGTTTATTTCAAGCGATATTTATGGCAAATGCCGGTGGCGCATGGGATAATGCAAAGAAGTATGTTGAAGTCGATTTACGTGAAAAAGGAACAGAACTTCACAAAGCGACTGTTGTGGGCGATACGGTAGGAGATCCCTTCAAGGACACATCGTCTGTTGCAATGAATCCTATAATTAAGTTTACGACACTTTTCGGGCTTCTTGCTTTGGAACTTGCATTGGCTCTTTCTTCAAAAGGCATATTGAGTGCAATCCTTGCGGCAGTGTCCTTTGTTGTTGCAATTATATTTGTTGTAAAATCATTTACCGATATGAAAACCAGCGACGAAAAATAATGATCTCTATTAAAATCTATAATTTGAAGGGCTGTTTTTGTTTCCCGTCTCTTTTATAGTGCTCTTGTGTTAGAAAATGCTGACAAGTAAGAAGCGCAAGTCTATTAGCAGGCGCAAGACGCGAATGGCCACGGTAAAATTGAAATCTCTGTAGGTCTTATTCTAACGTTTGGTCTGTAGTTTTTTCAAGATCTTTTTTCTACTTTTTTAAAATAGGTTTTAAATTTTGCCAGAGTATGTAATATGTAAAATCTAAAAACATATATTGGGCTGTTCTTGTCGTTTAAGATTAGGTTTACAGTTAAAGATACGGCAAACTGCAAAAAGATGATTTTATATATAAACATACCATTTATTAAAAGCTTGCTGTTGTTTTAGTTTGTTTGTCTTTGTTTAACAAAAGTCCAATGCAATGTTATGAAATTCTACAAAGACTTAACAAATAAAGTTCCCATATGATTACATAACCCGAAAAGAAGACCACAAAAGACTCATGTAACAAAGGATCAAAGACTTAAAAATTAAATCCAGTATCAAAGATCTTAAGTTAGTGGTCTGTAGGTAAAGCTTTAAAAGTTTT
>BNVV01000059.1 GCA_025998355.1 Endomicrobiia bacterium | reverse complement strand
CAAACGTCCCTTTCTTTACTCCCATTAATCGCCTAAACCCATTCCATCTGTTTCCGCACGCTTTCTTTTTCTGTTTCATAGTACTTCTATTGTACTTTTATATATTAGTTATGCAAGAGGTCTAATGTTTGCACAGTCCAAGATTGTAACCCAATTTGTTATGTGGTGTACTAAAGGTGAAATTTCTCTTACTTTTTTTAAAACTTCATAAATTCTATCCATATCAACTTCTCCTTTTTGGCTGCCCGACCTGGACTCGAACCAGGAGACTTCTGCTCCAGAGGCAGATGTGTTACCAATTACACCATCGGGCAAGTGAGCTTCGTAAGCGAGGATATCGTATCAAAAAGTTATATCTTTGGCAATTTTATCAAACGGCAACTTCAACTTACTAGCGCAACAGTAGGATTACAATAGAAAATATTGTAGGATTTGTTGAAAGGTCCAAAATAGCATCAGATAGGTATAGGAACTGCAAAAGACGCTTTGGACTGCGGTTTAACTTAGGTTGCAGGTATTTGCAACTCCTTGAATTTAATACTTAAATTATGCAAGAGGTCTAATATAAAATTGTAAAAATGTATCTAAATACAAAAAATTGGAATTATCACGGATAAATAAAGAGGATTGGATCTCTCCGGGTACGTTATTGAAATATAATGGTATTTTTTATATAATTGCCTCCCTCTCCCCGCGTTTGACTTAGGTATTTGCAGTAAATGCAAAATACCAACTGTAATGCTGCTATCGTCTAGTGGTCTAGGACATCGCCCTCTCAAGGCGGAGATCACGGGTTCAAATCCCGTTAGCAGCATTTATAACATATTTTGAAGTATTGACGAGATAATAATTTTAGTAGTCTTCGTCGACGATTCTTTGCATACGCTTCGTCTGCCCCCTCCATGTTTTTTACTGAATTTTGTGCAAGCGCACTTACAGAAAGTAATGAAATGCATACTAAGAGACAGATCTTTTATACTTTTGTATAAGCATTATCAAAACTGCTTTAATCATTGCCATGACGGGAACCGCAAAAATCACACCTAGGAAACCAAAAACTTGACCTCCCGCAAGCATTGCAAAAACCACCATAACGGAACCTAAATTTACATTGCGCCCTATGGCTAAAGGCTGAATAAAATTATTATCCAAAAACCATACTATAACATACGCTATAATTATTTTTACAGCTATCGCAAAAGTTTGAAACTGTATTACGCCAACAACAAGAGCTAAAATTAATCCGATGAAATTACCAATGTATGGAATCATACTTGCAATACCTGTAGCAAGACCTATAATCAATGCAAAATTAACACCAAGAATGCTTAAGAATATTGTAGACATGATTCCAACAAAAGAAGCTTCTATAAGCCATCCTCTTATAAATCTTCCCAAAATGGCATCTATTTCATAAATAATAGACAGAACTGTTTCAATATAACTCGCCGGAAGGAGAGCTAGCATTGCATTTATGCTTTTATTTCCTCCTAACAGCATAGACAGTACAAGCATAGGTATTAAGATTATAATTGAAAAAACAGAGAAAATACTCATAAGATAAGCAGGGATCTGATGTGCCTTTGAAAACACAAAATCACGAATTTTTGTAATAACTATACCAGAAATATCATAACGTTTAATAACAGGAATATATATTTCAACTTTATCTCTTATAATATCAAGATAATTCGAAAAGTATTTATAATAATCTAAGGAACTGATTTTAAATTTTTCGAGTTCGCTAATCAAAATAGGAATAAAAATCATTAATATGACGGCAAGACAAGTAATGACAATAATAGCAATTATTGTCACGCCAACCCATCTTCTATACCCGTACGATTGTATTGCCGCAACCAACGGAGATATTAGATAAGTAATGAATGCAGCTATAAGAAAAGGAACAAGAACCACTCTGGAAAAATATAAAAACAAACAAGCCATAAGAAAAATCATTACCGCAATAATAAAAATTTTATTTTTTGAAGATTCTGTCATTGTTTTTCCTATTCTTTGTCTTGGAGGCAAATTTAAATGAACCTCCGCACAGCAAGACGCGCGGTATCAGCGGAGGAAATTGAAGAGCTGTAATTGTTCTTGCTTAAACTCTATGTTCGCAAGCGTTACTAAATTTCTTTTGTTATTTTGTTATTTGTAGGCTATTACAACGCTCTAAATTCCCAAATATAGCTTCTCTTATACTTATGGGCGTACAAAAGATAGTATATCTCTTATATGCGCTATGCTGTCCGTCTTTTAAGCGTTTCCATAGCCTAATTGTACTACAAGTGGTTCCACGCAGCTTGCTGTGGGGCAATAGTTTAACAATTAAAATTTAGAACAATTCAGTCTTGTTACAAACAAAGAGGTAAGGTTTCTCATTATTATTAAACCGGCTTTACTATCAGACTCGATTACATCTTCAAATTTAACACGATAAACAAGATACAGTTCACTTTCTTTTAAAGCAACAGCATCGCAATCATGATTATGATTTCCTATTAGAGATATTTCTCCAAAAAAATCTTCAGACTCTGCAACCCTACTCAAATTTTCTCCTGTCAGCTTAACTTGACCGTTTTTAATTATGTAAACAACTTTTGCCTCATGACGATTTTCATAAATTTTTTCGCCTGAAAGATAAGTTTTTTTAAATACGATTAAAGCTATCCTTGCCAAAGACCTATCCGATAATCCTTGAAACAAAGTAATCTTTTTCAAAAAAATAATATCTTTTTTTAAAACATCATCAATAAGTAAAAATTTAAATAGCCCTTTTAACATATGTTTTCCTTTTCTCACAAACAATTGTTGTTGTTGCTCTTACACAAAATAAGCCATAATACACAAAATCCCGCCAAAGCAGGTATCACAGATTTCATTACGATTGTATTTGTATCGATAAATGCTCTTACGATTATACAAAAGTAAATGGCTACAAGAACACAAACTACCGCCATAAAAACTGGCAAATATTTTTTTATATACTTAAAAAAACGACTTTTAAAAATTAAAAACACTGCTATAATCCAGATCGTAAATGATATTAGATATTTTAAAGTTACATTGCTTATATAATAATAAAAAGCATAGAAAGGTTCAAAAATAAATCTTATAATGGATCCCGATTGTTCCCCTCTGTATAAAAGCACTTTTGTTTTGGGCTTTTTCAAAAGCTGTATCTCTATATTTTCCAAAGTATTGCCTTCAAAAACAGTCCAAACGTCAGACATATATCCCCAGCCATGCCAATCCGTAACGCCAAACATTGTCAAATTATTTTCTTTTGCAAAACTTATCATGGATTTTTGTTCATTTTTGTCAAAATACCTATACCCGCAATTGTATATTTCAAAACCGTCTATACCAATATCTTTGAGTTTCGCAAAAGTATACTCGTGCCACTTCCACCAATGAGGCATCACAACAAACATATTATTTTCATGCGCCTTTTTTATAAGATCTTCAAGAAACATATTTTCATAATCATAGCCATTAAATTCTTTTTGAGAAAGAAGAACAACGGAAACTCCATCTTTCGTTCGCATCTGCATCCCAGGATAAACTATTTTATATCTTGTATCAGCTGGAAATGTCAAAAACCCCTTGGAATGATTATGTTCAGTATTAAAAAAAGCATCAAAACCCTGCCATAAATGAGCTTTCAAACTTATACTTTCAGGAGCGACATTATCATGAGATCTGAGCGTGTGCGAATGTATATCAACTGCAATATATCCTTTAGGTTTTTCAAGTTTGGGACCAGGGATTGGAATTAAAGCTACAAAAGAAAACACCGTAAAAAGAATCATAACGGAGTAAGCCATATTTACTAACATCTGTTTTACACTTTTCTTATAAATTAAGCAGTAAACAAAAACAACTCCCAAAACCCATAAAATCCATGAAATTACAACAGGTTTGTAAAAATCTCTATTTAAAGCAAGAATATAAAATGCAAAAGAATAAAAAGGCTCTATAAAGATTCTTATTCCAGGCCATGTTATTGAAAAGTCTGCAGGTTGAAGTCCGGTAATTAAATCATAAAGATGTATTGGAGAATAGAAAATAATATTTGACCCTACTATTAAACATAAACAGATTGCCAATAAACCAAACGTATTTAAATATTTCATTGCTACTCCGTATAAAAATTGCCTACAAACATTAGATTTCTGATCCGCGCAAGCGCAGGTAAGAGAAAATTTTCTTTACACCTACTTTTTTTGACTTACCCATAAACTGCGCTGCAAGTAAACCAACTTAAGTATTGATATAAAAGAAAATAGAAAGATAGCGCCTTCAGTATATAAGATTTTCATGAAAGATTGGTAAAAGTATTAAGATTAAGGTATATGTAATGCCATTGTTTAAGTTGTTTACTATAGCCAAATCATTTGGAATTGCACCATCTCGCAGCTTAATAGATGAGTATATCTTCTTATTCTTTACGGCGCAACTTCAAGTAATTTAGCTATATACAATCAACATGAAAACCACCATAATCACCACCACCGCAATTTTTATTTTCAAGGCTGTCCGCTTATCCAACCAACTTTCGTCCGTTTTATTTGGCAAATATTTCAAAATATTGTCTCTTGCAAAATAGCCAAAATCAACTCGAAAATTTAAAGTAACAAAATTTACTAGTGCAGAAGTTGATTGACTATAAAACTGGCGACCATGATGGAGTGTAAGATATTCCTGGAATTTCCACAAGCTTTCTTGTTCCTGATCCGTCAATAGCCATTACATAAATTTCACCTTTACCTGATCTGTTTGAATAAAATACAACAAACCTGCCATCTGGAGACCACGTAGGATTTTCATTATTTCCTTGATTGCTTGTAAGTTTTGTTATTATAGCCGTAGATAAATCATAAACATACAAATCATAGCTTCCCCTTGTCTGACGCATAGTGAAAACAATTTTATCACCACGTGGAGACCAAGCAGGGGAGTCGCAAGAACCACTTGTTGTAAGTCTCCTTACATTTCCACCGTCAATATTCATTATATATAGCTGCGGATTTCCATATCTGTCCGAAATAAACACTATCTCCTGTCCGTTTGGAGCAAACGACGGACTTGTATCAATACATGGGCCAACTGTTACTTGCTGAAGTATTTCACCTGAGGTATTTATCAAGTATAAATTAGGTTGTTTCTCTCTTGATAAAGTAAGAAGTATTTTTTTACCATCAGGGGCAAATATCCCTGTTACATTAAGTCCTTGATATTTTGAAATAATACTTCTCTTGTTCTTTGTAAGATTTAAAACAAACAAATCAGGATTATTGCGCAAATAACCTGTGTAAATTATTTGATCTCCATTCGTAGACCATTTTGGAAGAATATTTATTTTATTATCTTTTGTCAGTCGGCGGAGATTGTATCCGTCATAATCAGTAATATATAATTCTTTAAATCTTGTGCTATCATTTACAAAAACTATCTTTGAACGAGCTATACCGATCTCTCCAGTAAATCTTTTGATAATTTCATCACTTGCTTCATGAGCTAGATATCTGTGGTTTAAAGATTTATTTTTGTATTTATGATTCCATATAGTCTCACCTGTAACAACATCAATCATTTTTACTTCAAGAATAAGATTATCACCATTATTTGCAACGGTACCCGTAAGAAGCGCCGAAACGCCTTTCTTTTTCCAAGAAAGCAATTTTTCCTTAAGAGCAAGTTCGGGATCTTTAGACACCGACACTGCCTGTATTCTGGAATCTTCAGGCGTTGTCTGTATTATATTGAAATATCTTGAAAGAATGAGATCATTTTCTATTATTCCTCTTAAAATACCTGCAAACTTTAAAGTATTTTCATTTTTATTGGCCGGTACAAAATGTTCCAACGCAATATCGGATCTATTTCCTGTAGCCGAAATAGACAAATAAATATTACTCCGAGCGTAGCATGGCAAAATAAAAAATACGACAATCGAAAGAAAAAGAAATATTTTTTTCATTATTTAATTCCTAAACCATTTAAATTCAAAAAACTCCTATTGATTCCTCGTTATAATACTCAGGTAATTCAGGAAAAGAAGCCACTCTGCGTATTGCATCTAAAGCATCTTTATCGAATCAAAATTAAATTCAAAAAAAACTCCTATTGATTCCTCGTTATAATACTCAGGTAATTCAGGAAAAGAAGCCGTTCTGCGTATCGTACCTAAAACACCTTCATCAAATTCACTATTACCTGACGATTCCTTGATTGAAATATCATTATGTACCGTCCCGTCTCTGTTGATTCTAAAATAAACAACAGCTCTAAGATTACCACCATAATCGGCCCATCTCCAATTACTATAAACCTTTCTTGTTATTTGATCATCATAATAAGAATATTTAAAATTCTTAGTATCGAAAGAGGGTTTTCCATATAACGAACCTGCGCCCATGGGTGATAATAACGAACCTGCAGATCGAAAAGTTTCAATACTGCTACCGTTACCAGCGGACCGAAAAGTTTCAATACTGCTACCGTTACCACTTGAAGAACTTCCTTTTCCGGTTCCGGTTTGGTTTCTAGCAATTTGTTTTACAGACTGCGTAGTTGCTTTTTTTGTTTGGATTTTTGATTTTTCTTTTGTTGATTTTTTTTGATTATCTCTTTTTATGACAATATCTTCTTTTGTTTGTGAAGCAGTCGTTTCCACATCATGACCTGCAGAAGTCTCCGACGCTGGTTGACCCGACAGTTGCCGTGATGTTTTCTGATTATAGCCTGACGAAGGCTCCGAAATTGACTGATTCGACGTTTGCCGCGATGAAGAATAAAAAGTAACTTCTATAGGAGAAGTCAAATAAACATGATTTTTTTTATTATACGAGGCAAGGTAAAGAATCGAAATATGCAAGAGTATCGAAAATACTAAGTACGGTAAAAAGTCATCTTGTCTGAACATTTCTATTTGTTTTAATCTTTTCTTTTGCCCTTAAAGCTTCCGGGCTTTGGGGGAAATCTTTCAATATCGACGACAAAACACTTGACGATTCATCACTTTTGCCGAGCATTTCATAACACATAGCCATTTTAAGTCTTGCTGATGACACCAAGTCCGACCTTTTATAGTGTTCTTCTACTTTATCATACTCTTCAAGCGCTTTATCAAACATACCGCGCGAATAATAACATTCTCCCATATAAAACTGCGCTTGCGGAGCAAGTTCTGCATTTGGATATTTATCTACGAAAGATTGAAATTCTGAGCACGCAATATCATATTTTCCCATTGAATAATCCCCATAAGCATTCTGATAAACAGATGAAGGCAAAACGGATTTCGTACAATCATCCTTAACATCTTTTGCCTTCATCTCATTTAAATTTGGAGCTTGATTTAATATGGAAACCTTATCCTGTAAATCTTGAACTGAAGCATTAAGAGCACCAAGATTCGTTAACGAAGAATCCACTTTTGCATATAAATCAGCATGATTTTGCTGGAGTTCTCTATACTGTATTTGTAGTTGAGACACCTCGCTTTTCAAACTTGTAACTACATGCGCAGGCACGCATCCTACTAAACCTGATGCCATAATAACAAAACACAATAATACAAAACCGCCCTTTCTCATTTACTTTTATTTCGTTGATTTTTTCGTTTCTGCTCTTCTGTTTTTTGACCATGCAGACTCATTATTATCCGTATCTATAGGTTTTTCGCGGCCATAAGAAGTCGTTTCGATTCTATCGCCTGCGACTCCAAGCTTAACATAATATTCTTTGACTTTCGTGGCTCTGCGCTGACCTAAAGATAAATTATACTCCGATGTTCCCCTATTATCGGTATGACCTTCAATGGTAACCTTTAACTCGGAATTATCTTTCAAGTACTTAGCATTTTCTTTCAATGTTTCCAATGCAGCACTTGTTAAATTACTTTTATCAAAATCAAAATGCACTGTCTTTAAATCCATACTAACATCAGAATCTCCCTTTATGGAAGGCTCACTAGTAGGAACAGCAATCGTTTCCGTCGCGGCCGCGCTACTCGATGACTCTACATCTTGTGTTT
>BNVV01000058.1 GCA_025998355.1 Endomicrobiia bacterium | reverse complement strand
AACATAAAACTACAAAATAATTTATGTAAGTATTACCAAAAACTAACTCAAAGTATCACAAACAGTATAACAAACACAACTCGAAGTTTTAAATTAAAAAGAGTGGCAAGCATCATAACAAATGAGCTCGCCACTCTTTTTTTTAAAGATTTGCTATCCTAATTTCTAATACTGCAAGTGTTCTGTGATGTCACAAATGCTATAAAGAAATGTACGCGTCAAACGCATGAAAAGAATCTTTCAAACAGAGTGTTGTTTAGTATAACCACTAACACCCAAAAGTCAAAAAAGCTTTCATGCATTTGTCACAGGAGACATATTATTTATTGAATTGTGCACCATCCCGACCCCGACTTTTGCTCGGACTCGGATGAACCTCTGGGGCTGCCTGAACCTACGGGGCTGTCTAAACCTTCATCATCGCTATCATCATCATCGCTATCATTTGGAGCAGGAGAAGGCGAACGGTGATTACGAATAGTAATGCTGCTTTCAATTTTTTTAGCCTTATCATCGAGAATTAACTTTGTTATCGCATCCTCATCCCTTCTGTCAGGTACCAGTACGCAACCTGTCGAGTGCTTTGGCTTACTCCCCTGATGGAAACGTATGCCGTCACGGTCAGGAACATTCTTTATCAGCGGCATAGGTCTTCCGAATCTTTCGCTCTTAGTAACTTCCACTTTGTATTCCCCCGCCGGTATAGCATAAGGAAGATTATTCTTTTTATTAATAGCATTGTTCTCCAAAGTGTCGCAATTATGACCTCCTGTAAGCTCTCCTTTGACAGCGTCACCTTCTGGCTTCTTACGTACTAGCTCGAATGCCTTAGCAATAACTAATGGTTGATTTGTTGCCTGAGCAACAGCTGGTGCAAAAATACTTAAAGCAAAGAAACTACAAAATACTAACAATGACCTTTTCATTCAAATCTCCTTGTACATCGTTTATTTTACTTTATGCTTAAAGCATAAAGCTTCTACATTACGATCATCCTACGTGCTATCTCCTCCTTTGTCATTAAAATCTGTCACTTCTAGACAACTTCACAACTTCGGTCTTCTTTGTGACATTTCATCCCTTATCATTAAAATCTACCTTCTAGACGACTTCTGTCTTCTTTAAAGAATTAAAAAACCATCTGCACTGCTAATACTTCTCCTATTTTTTAGTCTTATCCTTGGGAATTGATTCTTTAATCTTATCCTCGTCACTTCTGTCAGGTACCAGTACACAACCTGTCGAGTGATCTGGCTTACTTCCCTGATGGACACGTATGCCGCTACGGTCAGGAACATTCATTGCCTGAGCAACAGCTGGTGCAAAAATACTTAAAGCAAAGAAACTACAAAAAACTAACAATGACCTTTTCATTTAAATCTCCTTTTTACATCTATTTTACTTTATGCTTAAAGCATAAAGCTTCTACGCTGCGAGCCTACTACGTGCTATTTCCTCCTTTGTCATTAAAATCCGTCACTTCTAGACAACTTCAGTCTTCTTTTGCGGCATTTTCTTCTTTATCATTAAAATCTCGCTTCTAGACGACTTCTGTCTTCTTTAAAGAATTAAAAAACCATCTGCACTGCTAATACTTCTTTATTGCAGTTATACTAGCGTTACTGCAATATCACCTTTGTTGTAATACATAATGCTTGTGAAATCTTTGAACTTTTGAAATTTTGTGAGATATCCGCGCAAGCACTTACAAAACTTCTGCGCAAGACTTTTAAAAGATTTTTGTAAGATTTATATAAGATTTATGAAATGTTGTTTGTGACACATTCATCCCGTAAACTCTAAAACCCTCCATCTTCCTTTCATCACTGACTGCACCAACTCTTTGCTTTTTTATTACTTACTTATTATTGCTCTTTTGCCATCAACTACTTTGCTTATCCTGTGTGAGTATTCTACACAAATATCATCTGTACGACTGTCAAGTTTTATAGGTCTCATAACGCATTTCCGTTTGCCAAACGAAACGAACCTCCGCGCAAACTTGCTGTGCGGAGGTTCATTTAAAGTTTGAAATATATAATTTTAAAACTCTAGATTTGCAAAATAGATCTAATATAAACCTCAAAAACAATAACTGATGCGCAAGACAAGCACTTAAAGCAGTATAGCCAACTAAAATTATTACTGTTGTAAAGCCGAAAAATCTATAAATCCTGCAAATATAGTTCTTATACAATTTAATAGAGAAATTCTGTTTAATTTTACAGATTCATCCTCCGTCATAACCATAACTTTATCAAAGAAGCAGTCAATTGCAGGTTTCATATCCAAAACTTTATCAAAAACCTTACTATATTCATTTTTTGATATATAATTTTCAATTTCCGTTTTTGTCTCTTTGGTGCAGATAAAAAGAATTTTCTCGGCATCGTTAGAAAGTAAAGATTCGTTGATTGTTTGCGATATATTTATATTTTGCTGTTTTGCCTGATTTACAATATTGTTTATTCTTTTAAATACGGCAGCTACGGATATGAAATTGCCTTTCTTTATCGCATTTTGCAAAGCGTTAAGCTTAGGCTGTAAAGAGCCAAGGGCTTTCAACTTATAAATTTTCGATTCATTTGCAACTGCTTTTACTTCATAAGAACTATATCCTTGCGCTTGAAGAACTCCTTCTATTCTCTGCCAGAAGAAGTTAATCAGTCTTTCGTAAGCATTTTTTGCTCTAGGATTGCTTTTTACATTTTCAGGTAAAAACTCAAAAACTTTTGCAACAGCTTCCGACAAGTCTTGATTTGGCAAATTCTCCATTGCAATTCTTATAAAACCTATTCCATATCTTCTTAAACCATAAGGATCTGCCGAACCTGATGGCTCAAGTCCTATGGAAAAATTTGCAGCTAGAGTATCTATCTTGTCAGCCAAAGATATCAACAACGCTATTTTGTTTGATGGAAGCTGTCCTGATGCACTTAGCGGAAGGTAATGTTGTTCTATAGACTCGGCAAGTTCTGGATTTGCCCCCAACTTTAAAGCATAAATTTTACCCATTACACCCTGAAGTTCGGGATATTCAAAAACCATTTCGCTTACCAAATCAGCTTTCGAAAACATTATTGCTTTTTCAAGTAATGTGCTGTTAATTTGCATATTAAATTCTTTATTAAAAAGATCCGCTATTTGTTTAATACGTTCGATTTTTTCATAAACTGTTCCTATCTCTTTATGAAAAACAACACCTTTTAATTTTTCCACATTAGCAGAAAGCCCAGTTTTTAAGTCGTTACGATAAAAAAATTCAGCATCTGCAAGTCTTGCGGCAACAACCCTTTCGTATCCCTCTTTTGCAACTTCCTGATACGCTGAAATCCCATTCTTGACTCCAATAAAATAATTTGAAAACTTACCTGCTTTATCATTTACGGCAAAACATTTCTGACTTTTTTTCATGCACACCGTAAGCGCTTCCGAGGGTAAATCAAGATATTTTTTATCAAAAGCGCATAAAACAGCTGAAGGGTATTCAACAAGATAATTTATTTCGTCAATAAGTTCTTCGTCATAGATTACGCTGCCAATATTTTCAACAACAGACTCTATCGATCCTTTCATTTTATAGCGTCTTTCTTTTTGATCGACAAGTACAGATTTATTTTTCATTGTCACAACGTAATTTTCAGGAAAATCTATTTTTATTTTACTGTTATCATAAGCATGGAGTCCTATAGTCCAATTTGACGATCCAACATCAGCAATTTTAAATTTAATTATTTTTTTGCCATAAAGCGCTATTATATTTCTTATAGGTCTTGCAAATTTAAACCCGCTTTCTTCCCATATCATTACCTTAGGGAAAGATATTCCTTTTATTATCTCTGGAAAAATTATAACTAAAAGCTTATCCGTTTTCTCTCCATTAGTTTTTTTGATAAAAGAAAGATATTCTCCTCTTTCAGTTACTTTTATAACAAGTTTTTCAGGCGTTACGCCACTTTTTGCAGCAAAACCTATAGCTGCTTGAGAGAATTCACCTTGCGCGTCTTTAGCGGCTTTCAATGACGGTCCTAAAATTTCCTCTATTTTATCATCACTCTTTTCTGCAATATTTTCAACAATCAAAGCAAGTCTTCTAGGAGTACCATAAGTTTTCATTGCGTCGTATTTCAACCCTAAAGAGCTAAACATCTTTGCAGCAATTTGCTCCATCTGCTTTAAAGCCGGTTCAATGTATGAGGACGGTATTTCTTCTGTGCCAATCTCAAGTAAAGCGTTTTTTATATTTTCATCAACCATTTTTTACTCCGCGTTTATTTTGTAACAAAATAATTTTTAATAACTATTGCTATAATATTTTTCATTAGACCTTCAGTATAAATTATATTTTTTCCAGACACTATTATACATCGAAATTGTACTTTTTTAAGGAACCATTATATGTGTCCTACATAAATTTGCAATTTGTAATAATTTCAACTTAGCGTCACTGGATTGCTTCATCGTCATTTAAGTTTACCATCAAATATCTTAGATTGTGGGCTCATAGCAAGTGGCGACACAAATAATTGTAATAAACATTTATACATTACTACCTAGCATATAGCCAAGTATTCTTCAGCAACAATCTTTGCAATGGTACGAACTCTCAAAATATAACCAACTCTTTCGGAAACAGAAATTGTGCCTCTTGCATCAAGCAAATTAAATAAATGAGAACACTTCATAACTGCATCATAAGCAGGAAGAGGTAGGTTTTCCTGCACAAGTTTTTTTGCCTCACTCTCCCAATCACAAAAGTGTTGTTTTAACATATCCACATTTGCTTTTTCAAAATTATAAAAAGACCATTGTTTCTCATCTTCAAGATGAACATCACCATAAGTCAAATTATCATTCCATTGTAAATCATATATATTGTTTTTCTTTTGAACATACATTGCAATTCTTTCAATACCATATGTAATTTCAACAGAAATCGGGTTTAAAGAAATACCTCCAACCTGCTGAAAATATGTAAATTGTGTTGCTTCCATACCGTCAATCCACACCTCCCACCCAAGCCCCCATGCGCCAAGAGTTGGAGATTCCCAATCGTCCTCGACAAATCTTATATCATGTTTTTTAGGATTAAGACCCATTGCCTTTAAACTTTCTAAATATATTTGCTGTATATTTTTAGGGACAGGTTTCATAATAACCTGAAACTGATAATAACGCTGCAACCTATTTGGATTTTCGCCATATCTTCCGTCTGTAGGTCTTCTGGAAGGTTCGACATAGGCCACGTTCCACGGTTTTTGGCCTAAAGAACGTAAAAATGCAGCGGGGTTAAATGTCCCTGCGCCTTTTTCTAAATCATAAGGTTGCCATATAAGACATTCTTGTCTTGCCCAAAACTCCTGCAAAGTCATAATAATCTCTTGAAAGTTCATATTATAATCTCCCAAATTTTATACAGATATTGATACTCAAACCTGCTGCCTGCAAAGACGACAACCAACTTCCATACTCTTACATTTGTTCTGTCATTGCCACTTTATGTCTACACCTATGTTTGCCGGATTGTTTTGATCTTTGGTATAAATTACAAAAACCGCAAAAACTGCGGAACTACTTGCTCCCAAGAATTAATTTTTGTTAATTCTGCTCTAGCACCAAAATGTCCTTGTTGTGCTGCTTTTTTAAATCAGTTAGTTGCTTTTTTATAATTTTGCTCTACCCCTTCCCCTTTGTAATACATTACCCCCAAGCTATATTGAGCTTGACATTTCCTTTTACATGATATGATGCATTTTGCTTTGTATTTTTTTGTAAAGTTTTAGAAGGTTCTTAGAGGGTTCCATTAGATTAATTTATCTTTAATTACACCAATAGGGAAAGACTTGATGAATGTTTCTTCTACCCATTTTATAGAATCAAGAGGAGTCATACCCCAATCAACAGGACAGTTCGATATAACTTCGACCAACGAAAATCCTTTACTGTCGATTTGGCATTGAAAAGCTTTTTTTATCGCTTTCTTTGCATTTATTACGTTTTGAGGGTTATATACTGCGACTCTTTCCAGATATGTAGTTCCCTCTAATGTTGAAAGAAGCTCACAAAGTTTTATAGGATAGCCCTCTCTTTTAGTATCTCTTCCAAAAGGGGTGGTTTCTGTTACTTGCCCAAGTAATGTTGTAGGCGCCATTTGCCCACCCGTCATACCATAATTTGCATTGTTTACAAATATTATTGTTATATTCTCACCTCTGTTTGCCGCGTGTATAGTTTCTGCCATTCCTATTGCAGCTATATCCCCATCGCCCTGATATGTAAATACAAATTTATCAGGATTCGTTCTTTTTATACCTGTGGCAACTGCGGGAGGTCTTCCATGAGGAGCTTCTGTAACGTCAAAATTGAAATAATCGTAGGCAAACACAGCACATCCCACAGGCGCGACAGCAATAGTCTTTTCTCTTACGTCCAGTTCATCTATACATTCTGCAACAAGTCTGTGGATTATGCCATGTCCGCATCCTGGACAATAAGAGAAAGTTGTATCTTTTAAACTTTTAGGCTTTGATAATATTTTTTCCATATTTTGTCCCAACAAAACACTTCTACATTTCATTCTGTAGCTTTTTTAGTATTCCCTGTTCTGTAACAAGTCCACCGCCTGCTTTGCCCAAAAATTTAATATTTGTTTTGCCGTTAACTGCAAGTTTTACATCTTCAAGCATTTGACCGTGATTTAACTCGACAACTAAAAATTTTACACCAGGTTTAGCAATAGAATTTATTGCGTCAGAAGGAAATGGCCATAATGTTTTTGGTCTTAACAATCCAGCTTTAATACCATTCTTTCTTGCAAGTTTTACTGCGGATTTGGCTATTCTCGAAGAAATACCATAAGCTACCATAATAATATTGGCATCTTCTGTGAGATACGATTCATACCTAACTTCATTTTCAGTTATTTTTTTATATTTTTCCTGCAATTGAATATTATGTTGTTCTAAAGCGCCGTCTTTCATAAGGAGAGACTTAACCGATCTAGATTCTCTGTTTTTGGCGCCGTTTAGAATCCAGTCTTGTTCAACAAAATCTTTTTTGTCAGACTTATTGAAATCCACTGGCTCCATCATTTGTCCTACTATACCGTCTGCAAGTATCATAACTGGAGTCCTGTAGCTCTCGGCTAAATCAAAAGCATCATAAGCCATTTCATACATCTCCTGAACACAGTTTGGTGAGGTAACAATTATTTTGTAATCTCCGTGTCCTCCGCCTTTTACAGCTTGAAAATAGTCAGACTGCGAACCTGCAATGTTTCCAAGACCCGGGCCACCTCTTTGTACATTAACTATAAGCGCAGGAACTTCCATTCCTGCCATGTAAGAAATTGCTTCTTGTTTTAATGATATTCCAGGAGAAGAAGAAGAAGTCATAGCTCTCTTCCCCGTTACAGCTGCCCCTAAAACCATGTTTGCCGCTGCAATTTCAGATTCGGCTTGAATAAAAACTTTCCCCAGCTCAATCATTTTTCTTGAAAAATAAGACGGAACCTCGTTTTGGGGTGTTATCGGATAACCAAAATAACACTGAAGACCTGCTGCAATTGCGCCCTCGCATAGAGCAATATTTCCTTTTACAAGTTTTTTCATCTATATACCTCGATACATACATCAGGACATAACAAATAACAAAACCCACAGCCCATACAAGCATCTGCTTTTTCTAAAACAACCCAATGATATCCGGTTTTATTAAGTTGTTCTGAAAATGATATGCATTGCTTAGGGCAAGCTTTGATACATAAACTACAACCTTTGCACCTGTCGGAATTAATCTTAATTGTTGGCATAACGGGCTCATTCTATGTTGTTTAAGGGATAAAGTCAAATTTTGCACAATCTCATAGCATAAGGAAAAACAATAGACCTCTTAATAACTAACATATAAAAGTACAATAGAAGTACTATGAAACAGAAAAAGAAAGCGGGCGGGTTAAATGGAATGGGTTTAGTATTAATGAGAGTAAAGAAAGGGACATTTGACAAAACAGTAAGGATAACAAGGAGTAAGAAAAGATAAGGGGAGTGGTGAGTAAAGAGAAAATTGAGTATAGCAAAGATAGTAAAGATGATGTTTGAGTACTTCAGGCAATACCCGAACATATTATCGCAAGACAGTTACAATGTCAGCAAAAGTTGTGCGTATAGGACGATAAAGTATTTGGACATATTATCAGACTTGAGACAGTTACAA
>BNVV01000057.1 GCA_025998355.1 Endomicrobiia bacterium | reverse complement strand
TTCATTACTTTGCAATAAAAGTGGTACCGCGGACAAATTTTTACGTCCGTCCTTGGCATACTTTATGCTTTGGACAGACGTTTTCTGTCTGTCTTTTGGCAAAGGGAGTAGAAGATGATTAGACCTCAAGTAGAGGAAGCAAAAAAGTATTTAAGTAATTACACGGTAATTCCTGTCTATAAAGAGATTTTTGCAGATGTTAAAACATCTGTAGAAGTTGTCAAGAATTTTATGGGGAAAAACGAAAGGAGTTTTTTATTAGAAAGTGTTGGAAATAGTCAAAGTTGGGGCAGATATTCTTTTATTGGATATAATCCAAAACTTACTGTAAGGTGCATGGACGATAAAATTGTTATTGGCGACGAAAAAAATGAAGAAATAATTACAAATGATCCTATAACATGTTTAAGAAATATTATTTCTCAATATAAAAGTCCAAGATTTGAAATATTGCCTCCGTTTACCGGTGGTTTTGTTGGTTATTTTTCTTATGATTTTTATAAATATAACGAAAAATCTCTAAATCTTTTAAATTCCAACAAAGATAATTTCGACGATTTTTACCTTATGCTTTTTGATACTGTTGTAGCCTTTGATCACTTGAAACAGAAAATTTTTATTATGGTAAACACGCCAGTAGAAAATTTTGAGAACGAGTTTAAGAAGACAGAAGAGAAAATTAAAGAAATAGAAGAACTTATAAAAAGTACCGTAGTAAAAAAAGAGCAAATCTCAAAGCTTAAATCAGACTTTAAAATGCTTTACAGTAAAAAAGAATTTAAAGAAATGGTTGAAAAGATAAAACAACATATTTTTGAAGGCGATATTTTTCAAGCTGTGTTGTCAAATAGGGCAGAAGCATATTTTGAAGGCAGCCTTCTTAAGACTTATAGAATATTAAGAACTATAAATCCATCGCCGTACATGTTTTATCTGAACTTTGGAGATATTGAAATTGCAGGTACTTCTCCTGAAACGCTTGTTACATTAAAAGATAGAGAACTAACAAATTATGCTCTAGCCGGAACATGCAGACGTGGTGAAAATGATGATGAAGATAAAATACTTATATCACAGCTTTTAAAAGATGAAAAAGAAATGGCAGAGCATAATATGCTTGTAGATTTGGCAAGGAATGATTTAGGCAAAGTAAGCGAGTTTGCTTCTGTAAAAGTTGTTGAGCATATGAAAGTTTTAAAGTTTTCTCATGTTAGTCATATGGCATCTGTAATTAAGTCAAAGATAAAAACCGAATACGATCATTTGGATGCTTTGTCTGCAGTTTTGCCTGCAGGAACATTGTCTGGAGCACCAAAAAAGATGGCATGTGAAATTATAAACAAACTTGAAAAGCATAAACGCGGAACTTATGGCGGTGCAATAGGGTACATAGATTTTGCAGGAAATATGGATATGTGTATTGCAATAAGAATGGCAAAATTTAAAAATGGGAAAGTCTATGTTCAGTCTGGCGCTGGTATTGTAACAGACAGCAATCCTGAAAAAGAATATGACGAATGTTGTCAAAAAGCCCAAGTAATAATAAATGCATTAAATTTGGCGCAAACAGAGGAATTATGATTTTAATTATAGATAATTATGACAGCTTTTCTTATAACCTCTACCAATATATTGGAACTATAAATAAAGATGTTAAAGTCATAAAAAATGACGAAATGGCAGTTAAGGAAATAGATAATTTGCAATTTACACATTTAGTAATATCCCCGGGCCCCGGAAGACCAAACGCTGCTGGTATATGTGAAGAAGCAATTAAATATTTTAAAGGGAAGGTTCCTATACTTGGAGTTTGTTTAGGACATCAAGCTATATGCGAAGTTTTTGGAGCAAAAATTGTATATGCAAAAAAACTAATGCATGGCAAAACAAGCGATATCCATATTGCTAACGGTAGTCCTATTTTTAAAGGACTTTCTCCTGTTATTACAGCTGCAAGATACCATTCGCTTATTGTAGATAGAGCTACTATCACAGAAGAATTGCTTGTAATAGCTGAAGATGAACAATCCCAAGTTATGGGCATAAAACATAAAGATTTTAATATTTATGGAGTTCAGTTTCACCCGGAGTCAATACTTACAAAAAACGGAATAAAAATAATTGAAAATTTTATTAAGTTATAAAATTTGAAAATAGAGGTTAGTATGATTACAGAAGCAATATATGAAATAGTAAACAAACAAAATCTTACAATAGATAAAACAAAACAAGTTATGAACGAGATAATGGACGGTGTTACGACGGATGCCCAAATTGCGTCTTTTCTTACCGCGTTAAGACTTAAAGGCGAAACAATAGAAGAAATAACAGCTTGTGCAATGGTTATGAGAGAGAAATGTCAAAAGTTAAACCCTAAATTTGACGTGCTTGATATTGTAGGCACAGGAGGGGACGAACTTGCAACGTTTAATATATCATCAATATCATCTCTGGTAATTGCAGCAGCAGGAGTTTCAGTTGCAAAGCACGGCAACAGAAGTGTATCTAGCAAATGCGGTAGCGCGGATTTTTTTGAAGCATTAGGTGTAAACATAATGCTTACACCTAATGAATGCGAAATAGTGCTAGAGAAAATAGGAATATGTTTTTTAATGGCGCAGATATTTCATTCGTCAATGAAATATGTTTCTAAGGTCAGAAAAGAACTAGGCATAAGAACAATATTTAACATTTTAGGGCCTTTGGCAAACCCTGCTAGAGCAAATTATGAACTTATAGGCGTATACGATGAAAATCTTGTTGAGCCTATAGCTAATGTGCTTGTAAATCTTGGCGTAAAAAGAGCAATGGTTGTTCATGGACACGACGGACTTGACGAAGTTACTTTGTCTGACACCACACTAGTTTGCGAAGTAAACGACGGCAAAATAAACAGTTTTTTTATTACTCCTGAACAATTTGGACTAAAAAGGTGCAAATTGTCTGAGCTTATAGGAGGCTCACCTAAAGAAAACAAAGAAATTGCACTAAGCATGTTAAATGGTAAGAGTGGAGCAAAGAGAGATATAGTTGTTTTAAACTCTGCTGCATGCTTGTATATGTTTTATGACAATACGACTCTAAGAGAATGTATAAAAATTGCACAAGATATGATAGACAGCAAAAAAGCTTTAAATAAATTAAATGATTTTATTGAAGTATCCAATAGTTTTAATTAAGAGGTTTATATGATTTTAGATAAAATAGTTGATGCTACAAGAATAAGAGTAGATAAAGAGAAAAGTAAAAAATCCTTTGATACGATAAAAAAAGAAGCGAGTATTGCACGGTCGTCGTGTTATAAATTTGAAAAAGCATTGTCAAAACCCGGCATAAACTTTATTTGCGAGATAAAGAAAGCATCTCCTTCAAAAGGGTTAATTTCAGATAGTTTCAATTACAAGGAAATTGCTTTGGAATACCAAAAATCCGGAGCCGCTGCAATTTCTGTTATTACCGAGCCTGATTTTTTTCTTGGAAATAAAGATTATCTTAGAGAAATAAAAGATATTGTTAGCGTTTCTGTTTTGCGTAAAGATTTTATAATAGATTCTTATCAGATATATGAATCCAAAATTATAGGAGCAGATGCAATTCTTTTAATATGTACTATTTTAGACAAAGAAGTTTTAAAAGATTTTTTTGAAATAGCAAATAGTCTTGGATTATCTTGTCTTGTTGAAGTTCATGACGAGAGAGAAATTGAAACGTCATTAAATATTGGCGCTAAAATAATAGGGGTAAATAATAGGAATCTCAAAAACTTTGAAGTGAATTTTAATAATAGTATAAAACTTCGCAAACTTGTTCCTGATGATAAAATTTTTGTTTCAGAAAGTGGCATTAAAACAAAAGAACACATAGACATACTAAAAGCAAACAATATTAATGCTGTTTTGATAGGCGAAGAATTGATAAGAAGCAACAATATTAACTTAAAACTTAAAGAGCTAATGTCTTAAATAGAAAAATGACAAAAATAAAAATATGCGGTCTTAAAAGAGAAGAAGACATAGGTTTTGTAAATATTGCAAAACCTGATTATATAGGATTTGTGTTTGCAGGAGAAAAAAGAAAGATAGACTTTAATACTGCTACAAAATTGAAATCCTTGCTTAATAAAGAAATTCAAACGGTTGGAGTATTTGTAAATATAGATGTAGATAATATTTTGAACTTATGTAGAGATTGTATTATTGATTTAGTGCAGCTTCACGGTGATGAAGACGAACTTTATGTATCTAAATTAAAAGAAAAAGTAAAACAACCTATTATAAAAGTTGTTAGAGTTAAAGAAAAGATACGTGATATTAAAACAAAAGCCGATTTTACTCTTTTTGATATGCACAACGATTTTGAATATGGAGGTTGTGGGAAAGTTTTTGATTGGAGCTTGATTAGGCAATACAAACAACCATTTTTTCTTGCAGGTGGTTTAAATAAGGACAATATAGAAAAAGCATTAACAGAACTAAAACCTTATTGCATTGATTTAAGCAGTGGTGTTGAAACTGATGGAATAAAAGATTTGAACAAGATAAAAGAAATAATACAGATTGTTAGAAAATATTCTAATACAAAACAGGAGACAATATAATGTCAAAAGGAAAATTTGGAATATATGGAGGTCAATTTATACCTGAGACTCTTATGAATGCTGTAAATGAATTAGAAACGGCATACAACCATTTTAAAAATGATAAGCAATTTAATGATGAGCTTAAATATTTGCTTAGTGAATATGCAGGTAGGCCGTCAAGATTGTATTTTGCTAAAAATGCTACAGAAAAACTTGGTGGAGCAAAAATATATTTAAAAAGAGAAGATTTAAATCACACAGGGTCTCATAAAATAAATAATGTTTTAGGGCAGACTTTACTTGCAAAAAAAATGCACAAAACCAGGATTATAGCAGAAACAGGTGCTGGCCAGCACGGAGTTGCAACAGCTACTGCTGCCGCTTTGTTTAATATGGAATGCGAAATTTTTATGGGACAAAAAGATATTGAACGGCAGGCTTTAAATGTTTTTAGAATGCAGCTATTGGGCGCTAAAGTAAACTTTGTCAAAACCGGTACAAAAACTTTAAAAGATGCTGTAAGCCAAACAATGAGAGAATGGAGCAGTAGGATTGACGATACTTTTTATGTTTTAGGTTCTTCAATGGGGCCTTATCCTTATCCAGAAATTGTAAGAGATTTTCAAAGCGTCATAAGTAAAGAAATAAAAGAACAGTTGTTTGAAAAAGAATCAAAACTGCCGTCTGCTGTTATTGCTTGTGTTGGAGGCGGTTCAAACTCGATAGGTGCTTTTTATAATTTTATAAATGATAAAGAAGTTAAACTTATAGGCTGCGAAGCTGCAGGAAAAGGCGTCGATACTCCTGAAACAGCGGCCACTATTGCTAAAGGCAAAATTGGTATATTCCACGGGATGAAATCGTATTTTTGCCAAACTAAAAATGGACAAATTGCTCCTGTATATTCAATTTCAGCAGGTCTGGATTATCCAGGAATAGGTCCTGAGCATGCTTATCTGCATGACACAAAAAGAGCTGAATATATTTCAGTGACTGATAAAGAAGCGATTGAATCTTTTGAATTTTTATCAAAAACTGAAGGAATTATTCCGGCAATAGAATCTGCGCATGCAATGTATTATGCAATGCAGCTTGCTCCAAAAATGTCAAAAGATGAAATAGTAGTTGTTTGTATTTCAGGCAGAGGTGACAAAGACGTTGCAATGATGGCAGATTATAAAAACATCCTATAATATTGTAATAGGTAAGAAGTAGGTAAGAAGAAAGAAAGAAAAGTAGTCAAAGAACAAAAAAGAAAGAAAAGAAGTCAAAGAACAAAAGAGATAAGGAAAGGGAGAAAGGATTTCTAAGGGCAGTAAGCAATATTTGGAAAATATTAGACAAAGATGAGCAAAGACTTGGCGTTTAATAGTTTTTTGTTTTGGACAAAAGATAAGCAAAGCTTAACCAAGTTCACAAATAGAAAGGACGATTGTCACAAGGGATGAGGCAAGAGTCGTATTTGTTTGTGCGTAGTAGTTTGGCGATACAAGGGTATCAATATCATAAGTTTTAGCTTTAAAGTGGGTAGCTTGACGGAATTTATTGACATAAAAAGGATTAAGGAGGACAGTTTTGAAGCCTTTATGAGATAAGAAGACAGATACTTTCCCAAAAGTTATTTGAAGCTTTAAGATCAGCGATAATATCAGATGGAGAAATAGAGAGTTTGTTGATCACAGAGGATAATTTGTTAACACCACAAGAGATTGTTTTCAATGGAAAAAGTATGGCAAAGGTCGTGCCTGGAATCATCAATTTAACAAACATGGCAAAGCTTGGATGCAAGATCAATAGCTAAATAAAACAGAAAGGCTCATTTTTTTGAGAAAAAGATATAGGTCAGTGGGTACCCAAAAAAAGCTTGACCAAACGTAGCCTGAAAGAATAAATGGTGGTTAAAGGAAAGAAAAAGTCCCATAACACTAATAAATGTTTTCAGGTCAAGCAAGCAGGAAGCGATAGTCTTTGTAGAATGGTGTTGTTATAGCAACATAAGGAGAAGAAAATCGTCAATCCTGCTGACAGGGACTAAAAAGCCCTATAAATTGTAGAAGATATTAGAGTTATGCAATTGACAAAGAAAAAAAAGTAGCAAAAGAGAAAGCCCACAGCTACTACTAACTTGTTTACTGTATGTAACAGTGAACATTATATCAGGAGTTATATTAAAATGAATAGAATAACCGAAATATTTAAAAACAATAAAGCTTTAATAACATATCTTACTGCTGGCGACCCTGATATTTTAAAAACTGAAAAATATATCTTAGCTATGGCAAAAAATGGAGCTGATTTAATAGAGATAGGTATTCCATTTTCAGACCCAGTTGCGGAAGGGGAAACAATACAAAACGCCATGGAAAGAGCGCTATCTAAAAATATAAATTTAGACGATATTTTTGGCGCAGTTGTAAATGTTAGAAAAAAATCTGATATTCCTTTAGTTTTTATGACATATTTAAACCCCATGTTTTTTTATGGTTATGATAATTTTTTTAGAAGATGTAAGGAAGTAGGAGTAGACGGAATAATTGTCCCAGATATGCCTTTTGAAGAGCAAGAAGAAATTAAATGCTTCGCAGAAAAATACGCCGTAACAACTGTTACTTTAATAGCTCCAATTTCCAAAGAAAGAATATCTGTTTTAGCAGCACAAGCGCAAGGTTTTGTATATCTTGTTTCATCGCTTGGCGTTACAGGCATAAGAAACAAAATAACTACAAACATTAAATCTTTGGTGGCTGAAATAAAAAAAGTTACAGATGTTCCGGTTGCCGTTGGTTTTGGTATTTCAAACACTTCTCAGGCAAAAGAGATTACAAAATACACAGACGGTATAATAATAGGCAGCGCTGTTGTAAAAATAATAGAACAGTATAAGGATAATGCAGCAGCAAAACTAGCAGATTATACTTCTGAAATTAAAAAAGCTATACACAGCAATTTATAGTGGCCTGTATCTCCTTGTATCTTATTTAAGAAATACGTTATAAATTATCAATTGTTATTCACATGTCTACTCTAGTTTCCTGTCTGTTGGGCAAATGTGCTTTTTCTTATCACAAGTCTATATCCTATATATACAGCCAATATCCATAATGGTAAAGCTATGACTTGTTGCAACATTCCAAATTTCGAAAAGTGACATTGTAAACATAAAAACTAAAAACACAAGAGTAAGATAGTTTGAAAAAGAATAAAAAGGTGCTGGAAAAAAATTTTAGTATTATTTTCAAGCTTCTTTTGTTTTCTAAACTTTAAATGCGATTGTTATCATCCACCAGTTAACAATGCACAGACTACCACAAAGCTCATTATTATTTGGAAAGCGTTAAACCAGTTAGGAACAAACCTCAGCACATCTTGCTGTGCGGAGGTTTGTTTACTGAAAATAATTAAAAGCTGACCGCAAATTTTACCTCAGGTTTTGTACTTTGCTAGTCAACTTCTTTTAAAGTTTCTTATTTGTGTAGTCAACTTAAAATATAATCAATAAACGGGTTGCATAATATGAAAATAGAATAGACCTCTTGCATAACTAATATATAAAAGTACAATAGAAGTACTATGAAACAGAAAAAGAAAGCGTGCGGAAACAGATGGAATGGGTTTAGGCGATTAATGGGAGTAAAGAAAGGGACGTTTGA
>BNVV01000056.1 GCA_025998355.1 Endomicrobiia bacterium | reverse complement strand
CAAACGTCCCTTTCTTTACTCCCATTAATCGCCTAAACCCATTCCATCTGTTTCCGCACGCTTTCTTTTTCTGTTTCATAGTACTTCTATTGTACTTTTATATATTAGTTGTGCAAGAGGTCTAATAAATCTTTTAAAAGTTTTTCCATTGATCACTCCAAAATGTAATTTTTAAATTAATGACATGATCTCTTTAAAAAACCCATGGTTTTAGTAGGTTTTTGTATTTATCATGCTGAAATTGTTACGGCATCTTGTTGTAAAAAACAACATTAAATATCGAAATAAGTTCAGGAATTGGCAAGGGCTTGGCTTTTGTTTGCAAAAAGCGAAAGAACAAACAGCATTCCAGCGGAGACAAAAGAAAGAATCATTTGTTTTATTATGCGCCTAAGTTTGAAATGGCCCATTTCACGAGCTAAAATGCTTGTTGATTCTTCAACAGAATGATTTTTCATAAGAGTATCGAATAAAACTATTCTGAGCAATCTTCCAAATCCAGTAAAAAACACGTTTGATTTTGTTGAACATTTCGAACTATCCATTTTAGATAAGCCCTTAACTTTAAAATTTTCTTTTTGCCTGTTCGTGGCGATTTGTATGGCTTTTTGTACCTTGGTTTTGATGAAGGCTTTTTACTTTCACCGTTTGGCCAAGGCTGTATCTGTGTTCGGGTATAAGTTACTTCATCAACAACGGTCTCTTCAGAGTTCGGCAAAGGCAATGATACTTCCCAGCCTAAAATTATATTCCATGTTACCTCAAACCCCACCATTCCAACCGAAGTCTTTAATTCCATCGTTTTAGCTGCTTAAACTTGCCAGATCTCAACATTAACAACGATACCGAATTGTACTTTGTCATTTAAGTTTACTCTCAAACACCTTAAGTTACGGGCTTGCCGCAAAGTAACGCAAGGCAAAGAGACCTAATCACTGGTATGTATTTTAATACTTTAATATTTTAAAATCACTATTCCAAATCTTTTTCCACAAGCAAAACACATGAAAAAAGTTTCTTAAAGCGGCTGGTTTTAAGTCCAGGCAAATTTCATAGACTGCAATTTGACACTGTCGGCAGACAATTGGGCAGAGATGGAAATAATAGGCAAAAATAACAAAGAACTTTAGATTTATTAGGGAAAATATGGTATGAGGAAGAAAAGATTTTCGTTAGGATGTAATTTAGATGCGGGAAGAGAAAGTGAGGAGTATTTAAAAAGAAAAGAGCTTTTTTAAAAATTTGCTGTGATTTTGGGATATCTATAATTTTCTTTCATGTGTTTTGCCTAGATGAAATTTTACAGCAAGTTGTTTTGAAATTTATTTTTGCTATAGCTATGAGTGGTAGGATTTGTATGAACAGACCTTAAAACGGTATAAAAAGGAGCGAAAATGAAATTTTCTACTGGTGAAGCTTTTAAAGCTGCACTTAAAATTTTCAGTCAGAATTTTTTTGTTGTATTTTCTTTGTCGATATTCTCACTAATCATTCTTCTGTCTTCGTTCTTAATCCAATCTCTTGCTATAGATTTTACATCTCTATGGGATCATTTTGCTTTTCCATCTCCAGAGACATTTACTGCAGCAATAACCACATTAGGAAGCATGTCAAAACAACCTTGGCTATATGCGACGGTAAAGCCTTGTATCGTTGTTAGTATCCTCGGTATCTTCTTTGTTTATGATTAGCGCATTGTTGCCTGCTTTTGCTGGGCATAAAATTAAATTTAGAGATTATTTTTCAGATTTTAAAAAAGTATTTAATTACTTCTTGGGATCGGTTTTATTAACAGTATGGTGGTATATTTTTGAACTTGTATCGTCCACATACAGGTTTTCAGCTTTTGTTTCTGCTCTTCTTCTTCTTGCTCTTGCTGTGGTGTCGATAGTGTTGTTGAGATATAGCATTTTCTTCGATATCGAAATACTAGGCGGAGGCCAAGTTCTAAAGTCCCTTAAAAACAGCTCAAAATTAGTATCCGGTAACTTTTGTAAAATACTTCTGCTTTTGCTTTTGGTGGTATTGATAACGTCAATACTTTTAGTAACAGTAGCGTTGATTGCGGCATTGATTGGGGCAATATTGTTTAAATCATATTTGATTACAGGATTGATAGCGATTTCAGTGATGTTGCTTGCAATGTTGATTATAGTGCCATTTTTCGATTTAGTCCGAATACATGTGCATACTCAGTTGCATACTCAGTTGTCGTTGTCTAAATCAAATTCTTTAGGAAACGATGACTAAAAACAGAAAGCAGTATCTAGAAGCGTAAATTACATTGCGACGCTGTGTTCGATGGTTAAAGTAATAGCTAGAGTCAATTGTAATGCTTATTATATTTTGGAATTTTAAGCATAGAGTTAATTTCAGAGCAACAACAGCAGTTGGCGCTGCAAGTGTTAAAGAAGGTCGTTTGTTGCTTCGCATAATTATTATGACCATCATAGTTGATAAGATATGATTTTCAGAGCCAAGAGAGGCAAAAAGCATGATACTATAATCATCACTTCGCTTTGAGTTGCGCTACAACAAATAAAAAGATAAGATTTTGTTAAGAAATGAATGAAACAAAAAAAGGAGGGTGAGATGTCAGATATAATTTTAAAGGGGAATGTGCACAAGTATGGTTCAAACGTAAATACGGACGAAATAATACCAGCAAGATATTTAAACACAACAGACCCCGTTGTACTTGCAAAGTATTGTATGGAAGATATAGATAAAAATTTTGTAAAGAATGTTAAACCCGGTGATATAATAGTTGCAGAAAATAATTTTGGTTGTGGGTCTTCGAGAGAACATGCTCCTATAGCAATTAAAGCGGCAGGTGTTTCTGCTGTAATTGCAAACTCTTTTGCAAGAATATTTTTTAGAAATTCTATAAACATCGGTCTTCCTATTTTAGAATCACCTGAAGCTGTAAAAGCAATTAAAAACGGTGATACTATAGAAATAAACCTAACTCAAGGCATCATAAAGAATATAACTAAAAAAGAAACTTACCAGTCTCAGCCTTTTCCGGAATTTATGCAAAAAATTATTAAAGCAGGTGGGCTTTTAGGGTATATAAAAGAATAACCTGATTTTATTAAAGACCTTCTTAAGACCAACGATAAAATTTATTTATTGAAACTTGATATCGAAGGAGCGGAATTTGATACTTTAGAAGATCTCGTAAGCACGGGTGTTTACAAACATATTAAATTCATAATTTGCGAAACCCATGAACGTTTTAACAAAGAACTTGGAGAAAAGTTTAAACATCTTAAACAAGTTATAGATAAAAAGGGAATAACCAACATTTATCTTGGTTGGATATAAAAGGAGGGGAGGCGATGCAAATGTCTAAAACTTATAGAATAGCTTTGCTGCCGGGCGACGGAACAGGTCCAGAAGTAATAAAAGAAGGGGTAAAAGTGATTGACGCGGTGGCAAAAAAGAATGATTTTAAACTTGATTTTGTAAATTACGATATTGGCGGAGCAAGATATTTAAAAACAGGGGAAGTGCTTCCTGAAAGTATCGTAGAAGAATTTAAAAAGTTTGACTCCATGTATCTTGGCGCAATTGGACATCCTGATGTAAAACCTGGAATTCTTGAAAAAGGAATCCTCTTAAAACTTCGTTTTGACCTTGACCAGTACATTAATCTGCGTCCCGTTAAGCTTTATCCTAATGTTGAAACGCCTTTGAAGGATAAAAAACCTTCAGATATTGATATGGTTATGGTTCGTGAAAACACAGAAGGTCTGTACACGGGAGCAGGCGGATTTTTAAGAAAAGATACTCCTTACGAGGTAGCAACTCAAGAATCTATAAATACAAGATTTGGTGTTGAAAGATGCGTACGTTATGCGTTTGAGCTTACTAAAAAGAGAGCAAAAAACAATAAATTGACATTGTGCGGCAAAACTAATGTTTTAACTTATGCTTCAGATTTGTGGCAAAGAACTTTTAACGACGTTGCGAAGGAATATGCCCAAATAAAAGGTGATTATGTAAATGTTGACGCAGCATGTATGTGGCTTGTCAAAAATCCCGAATGGTTTGACGTAGTTGTTACAGATAATCTTTTCGGCGATATTATTACGGATTTGGCAGCAATGATTCAAGGCGGAATGGGCGTAGCAGCCGGGGGCAACATCAACCCAGAAGGCGTATCAATGTTTGAGCCTATGGGAGGATCTGCACCTAAATATACCGGAATGAACATTATAAATCCTATAGCAACAATAAATGCAGGCGCTATGATGCTAGAAACACTTGGAGAATCAAAGGCCGCAAAAGATGTGGATAGTGCTGTAGTAAAAGCTTTGGAATCAGGTAAAATTAAAAATATGTCTGCCGGGAAAATGGGTCTTTCAACAACGGAAGTTGGCGATTTAATAGCTTCTTACTTATAAAGGCACATCAAAAATGTGTCTTTTTTAAGCTAAAGTTACTAAATCCATCGCAATACCCCCCCCAACCGTAAGGTTTGGGAAAATTGCTAAGATTTTTTGAAAAATAGTTTCACAAATCTACTACTTTTTGTGAGTGAATTTCTGCTTTTTTATTAAAAAGGATGAAGTTGGATTCGAGAATGACAAACCGTGTTGTTGTAATTATGGCGTGGTGTTCATTCCCGTGAAGATAGGAATCCGAGTTTTCGTTTAGTTTTTAAAAACATATAGAAACCAGGGGAAAACACAAAATGAAAAAGTATAAGGTAGCAGTTGTAGGCGCAACAGGAGCGGTAGGACGTGAGATGATCAAAATGCTTGAAAGCAGAAGTTTTCCTATTGAAAGCATAAAATTTTTAGCTTCTGAGCGTTCTGTGTGTCAAAAGTTAGTATACAAGGGTACAAAAGTAGCGGTTGAACTACTTACAAAGGATGGTGGTAAAGACATTGATATTGCTCTTTTCAGCGCAGGCTCGGATGTTTCTAAAGAATTTGCGCCTTTTTTTGCTGCAGACGGCTGTTTTGTTATAGATAATTCAAGCACATGGAGAATGGATAAGAACGTACCGTTGGTTGTTCCTGAAGTAAACCCTCATGATTTAAAAAAAGATAAGAGAATTATAGCAAATCCTAACTGCTCTACTATCCAAATGGTTGTAGCCTTAAAACCTTTGCATGACTTTGCAAAGATAAAAAGAGTTATTGTTTCAACATACCAATCTGCTTCAGGAGCAGGACAAAAAGGTATTAACGAACTTACTGAACAGACAAAAGCTTGGGCTAGAGGGGAAACTTTACCTGTAGCAAGCAGGTTTCAATATCAAATAGCTTTTAATCTTATCCCTCAGATAGATGTTTTTACTGAGAATGGCTATACAAAAGAAGAAATGAAAATGACAAACGAAACAAAAAAGATTATGGGTGATGACTCAATAGAGGTAAGCGCTACATGTGTAAGAGTACCTATATTTCGTTCTCATTCAGAAAATGTATGGATTGAAACTGAGAAATCAATATCACCTGTGCAGGCAAAAGAATTGTTAGCAAAAGCAAATGGAATTCAGCTTTTAGATGAACCTGAAAATAAAAAGTATCCTATGCCTTTATTTGCTGAAAATATGCAGACAACCTATATTGGGAGAATTCGCGCAGATATTTCAACAAAAAATAATGCCTTAACGTTTTGGGTTGTATCTGACAATCTTTTAAAAGGCGCAGCGTTAAACGCAGTCCAAATTGCAGAAACTCTTGTAAAAAACGAATTTGCTTAGGAAAATAGGATGAAGATTTTAGTTGCTTTTGTGTTAAAAATAAAAAAAATTCTTAGTAGCAAATATGAAAATAATTTAAGATTAAAAATACAAATCTCATTGTTCTACGTTGTTTTACTTTTAGTAATTTTTAGTTTATTTCGTTTATTGTTTTGTATTGTTTATCGCGATGCATTCGCATCTCTGTTATTGTTGGAAAAAGCTAAGGCTTTTGCCTACGGGTTGCGGTTTGATATTTCAACCATAGGTGTTTTTGTCGGTTTTTTTATAGCATTGATGTTTTTGCCAATATCAAAGAAACAAATTACTATAATAAAAATTTTTAATGTTTTAATGGCACTTTCAACAATGTTAGTTGTATTGCTTTTGTGTGCAGACTTTTTTTACTTCCCTGAAGTTAAACGGCATATAACAGAAGAGCTTGTTTTGGCATGGATGGAAAGAAGTTTTATAATTCGGTACGCTATAAGCAATTATTGGTGGGTGTTGTTAGTAGTGTTTGTATTAATGTTTTTAACAATTAAATTTACATCGAAACTTATAAATACTGGGTTTACAGCTCACCCTTCAAAAAAATTACAGAGATATTCTTTAATCAAAAGTACGTCTATTTTTATTGGTGTAGCTTTATTGATAGTTATGGGTATAAGAGGTCGGTTGGATAGTCGCCCTTTAAACACAAACGATGTCTACAGAGTGACAAATAAAACAGAAGGCGCGCAACTTATGTTAAATGGCGTATTTACACAATATAGGTTGCTACTCTCGGAAGAAAGATACTATAATAATATTAACAATTATCCCATACATAAAGCCTTACAAAATGTTTGGCAACTTATTTTAAGCCAAGGGCAAACTATACCTGATAATAATTTTCCCTTAATGCGCCAAATTAAAAATATCAAAAAAACCTCCAAAAATTACAATGTTGCAATTATTCTACTTGAAAGCTGGACACCGCATTACATCGACTCTCTTAATGATAAAAATACAAAATACAACGTTACTCCAAATTTTGATGAAATAGTTAAGAATGGTATAACTTTTTCAAATGCTTATGCGGTAGGGAGCAGGAGTTTGTTGGGATTATCAGCATCTTTTTCGGGAGTTCCCTTGTTGCCGGGAATGATATTTACACATAGTATAGATTTAATGAATAATAAGTCGGCCATGCCTGATGCATTCAACAAAAGAGGTTACTTTACAATGTATGTGCAATCACCGCAAAGGGACTCAGTGATGATGTGTTACGCGGCTAAAAATGCGTTAAAAGTTCAGGAAAGTTATGGCAAAGAGGACATTCCACTTATTAAGAAATATCTAGCTGGTATTCGTGAGGGATATGATTATGAAATGTTCGATTTTGCAGCTAAAAAAGCGACGCAATCTCACAAGAGAGGGCAGCCATTTTTTATTTATTTGTTTACAGGATCAACCCATATGCCTTTTGTCTCTACTACAAAAGAATTTGAAAAATATACTCCAGATACGCTTGAAAACAAGTATCTCAATAGCTTATATTATGCCGATTATTCAATAAATCATTTTTTAGAAATAGCCAAAAAAGAAGGATTTTTCGACAACACCATATTCATTTTTATGGCAGATCATACGCAGAGATATACTTATGATGACAATACTATACAGACAGCGTTTAGAATTCCTTTTGTAATTTATGCCCCTAAAATTCTAAGTCCGCAAAAGATTGACTATACAGTTTCTCAGGCGGATTTAATACCAACCCTATATCATCTTTTTGAAATAGAAGATGCTTTTTCAGCTACAGGAACAAATGCTTTAGATAAAAACGCTAATCATTTTGCTTTAATATCAGACGGGGCGAATATAGCATTAGTGGAAGGAGACAATTACATAAAACACGACCGCAAAAGAGTGGTACAATCATCTTTTAGCAACCATGACAGTAAAAAATTTAAAACGATGCAAGAAACACTATTGTCTTTGGATAAATCTATTGTAGAACTTTTTAGAAAAAATAAGTGGTACAATCCCAAACTGGATGATGCACGTTGATAATGCAGCTAAATAAACAGATTGCAGCGACAGGTATTGCTTAGTTGCCTAAACATGAGAAAAAGAAAATTAATTTCTTATTGCGCCGTTGCCACTTGCCACGTATTTAGTGGTCGTGAGTTCTTTAATGCCCATGGTTCCTCTCGCATGAAGTTTCTGCGTAGAAATACCGATTTCGCAGCCAAGACCAAAAACGCTGCCATCATGGAGTCTTGTTTGAAGCGTTTACAAAAACTGCAGATGCATCAACTTCAGCGACAAACTTGTCTGTTGCTTCATGATTGTTTGTAACAATAGCTTCAGAATGCATCGAGCCGTGTTTGTTTATATGCTCTATTGCTTCCTCTAAAGAATTAATCACTTTGACTGATATTATTAGATCAAGATATTCAGTTTCCCAGTCTTTTTCAGTTGCAAGTTTTATCGAGTTTACTATACTTTTTGATATTTTACATCCTCTTATTTCAACACCTGAGACATTAGACCTCTTGCATAAC
>BNVV01000055.1 GCA_025998355.1 Endomicrobiia bacterium | reverse complement strand
GGCATCTCCTTGTTCTGCTGATTTTTTATACCAGTTAAATGCTTCTTTGTAGTCTTGTTTTACTCCTTTACCTTCGTAATACATCACACCCAAGTCATATTGAGCCTTGGCATCTCCTTGTTCTGCTTTTTTCTTGATCTGATCAATTGTTTTTTTACTATTTTGGGATACACTTTCTCCTTTGATATCAAATACACCCAAACAAATGTTTGTGCATATAAACATTGCTAGTACTACTAACATATTCCTTACTCTTTTGTGCTTGCCTAGAGACTTTACTCTTATCATCCTTTTTCTCCTTGATATAAAATGATTTTAGCTAAATCTCTTCTTTCTATGTCTATAGTGGAGCCCTTGCGATTTAGCAGACGATAAGTTAAGCTATTTTGTTAATGTTGATAGTGTAGCATATCCGATGACTAAAATGTCTAGGCCACCTAATAGATTTCAATGCACTAAAAAACCGCTGTCCTTGTTTGTTGGCATTGGTCTAGTATTAGCGCTGAAAACATAAAAATCCTTGTTTATCAAAAAAAATCGTAAAATGTGTCAAAATACGATAAATCAGAAATTATCACATGGAAATATCAGAAAATTTTTAATGCCGCAACCAACTAGAGACTAATCCCATAAGAACGGTGGAACTACTTGCTTTCAAGAATTTTTGTCAATTCTGTTTTGGCGCCAGAATGCCCTTGTTCTGCTGCTTTTTTAAACCAATTCATTGCTTCTTTGTAATCTTGTTTTACTCCTTTACCTTCGTGATACATCAAACCTAAGTTGTATTGAGCCTCGGCAAATCCTTGTTCTGCTGACTTTTTGCACCAGTTAAATGCTTCTTTGTAATCTTGTTTTACTCCTAATCCTTTGTAATACATTCCACCCAAGCCAAATTGAGCGTCAGCTTCTCCTTGTTCTGCTGACTTTTTAAACCATTTAAATGCTTCTTTGTAATCTTGTTTTACTCCTTCTCCTTCGCGATACATCACACCCAAGTTATGTTGAGCTTCGGCAAATCCTTGTTCTGCTGACTTTTTATACCAGTTAAATGCTTCTTTGTAATCTTGTTTTACTCCTTTACCTTCGTAATACATCCCAGCCAAGTCAAATTGAGCGTCAGCATCTCCTTGTTCTGCTGACTTTTTGAGCTGATTAATTGTTTTTTTACTATTTTGGAATACACTTTCTCCTTTGATATCAAATTTGATATCAAATGCACCCAAACAAATGTTTGTGCATATAAACATTGCTAGTGCTACTAACATATTCCTTACTCTTTTGTGCTTGTCTAGAAACTTTACTCTTATCATCCTTTTTCTCCTTGATATAAAATGATTTACCCGCGGATACACCGCCTATTTTGAATTTATTTCGATACTTAATGTTGTTTTACAACGAGACGCCGTAACAAGTTCAGCGTGATAAATACAAAAACCTACAAAAATCATGAGTTTCTAGAGACGCTCTTTAATAATCTAAAAAATGGGTGGCAGGCAACCCTTGCGAGGTGTTTATTTGCCTTTTTCCAAACTATTCATAAATGAATAATCACTAAAACAAACTGGCGTAACTGTAAGTTTGAAAAATAGGTCTAATGTCTAACTTCTTTATCTGTAATTTGTAAACTGCAAAGGCAATGAAAAAGACACTTCTTTTAAATAAGCTATTACCTGTTGCAAATCATCTTTTTTAGGAGAAATTATCTTAACTTTTTCACCGTCAATTTGAGTCTGAACCTTTATCTTTGAATCTCTAATTAGTTTTGCAAGCTCTTTCGCTTTATCTGACGGAAGACCTGAAACGATTTCAGCTGTCTGCCTAATGTATCCTTCAAAAGCATTTTCTTGCGCCTTATAATTTAAAGATTTTATTGAAACACCTCTTTTTGCAAAACGACCTTCCAAAATATCCTTTAAAGCCTTCATTTTATAATCATCATCCGCGACAAGTGTTATTTTTTTATCGTTTTTATTTAATTCTATAGCTGATTTGCTACCTTTGAAATCAAATCTATTTGCAAGCTCTTTCTGCGCTTGATTAACGGCATTGTCAACTTCCATCATGTTTACTTCAGAAACAATATCAAAAGAAAATTTATCAGCCATAAATTAGATCTCCTTGGTCAAATTTACCTATAATCAACTAACGTTTCCTCGAATTAGAATTCCCCTTAACGACAATGTATGCAAAGAAAACAACAAACAACACCATAAACAAATAGGCCGACCAGTCTGATGCAAAATCAATGTACACTTTTCCCTCCAGTAAATTATAATTATTGTACTTTTTGCTATTTTACAATCAATTAACTTCCACACTAGTAAACTTTGTGTTGCTTTAAATTTTCGAGAGGAAGTTTTGGCTGTTTTGCAAGAGGCAATATTTTGCGGTATTTATCAAACAAAACAGACAAAACTTACCAAAAAGGCAGCGCACACAACCTGTAGGGCTAGTCCAAAGACGCACTGCATATACTTTTAAGCCAACGCAAAGCAAGAGTATACCAACACAGAAGTTAGTTGACCAATCCATTTGAAAAAAGTAACAAGAAGCCCTTGAAAAAAGATATAACTTAAATGTTCCTACATTCTCAAGCTTTTTTATTCCAAACAGGAGACATTGAACGAAGATTACTTACAACTTTAGGTAAAATATGTAGAGTGTAATCAACATCTTCCTGAGTATTATAATGCCCGAAAGAGAAACGCACTGCCCCTTGAGCCACGGCAGGATCAACACACATTGCAGATAAAACATGCGACGGCTCGGATGTACCTGAGGCGCAAGCTGACCCTGTGGAAACAGCAATACCGTGCATGTCAAGCATAAGAAGCAACGCTTCACCCTCTATGTAGTTAAAACTTACGTTTAAAATATTAGAAACTGCTCTACTATCACTACCGTTTACAATCACGTCGGAAATTGCATCAAGAATACCTTTTTTTAGTTTTTCTCTCAAGGTGAAAATATGTTTGTCATTTTCTTCAATCTTATCATTAGAAATTTCAAGAGCCTTTGCAAAACCTACAATATATGGGATATTCTCAGTTCCTGGGCGTAACCCACTTTCATGGTGTCCGCCAAATGTTATTGACGATACAGCTGTCCCCTTTTTAACATACAAAACTCCTACGCCCTTAGGGCCGTTAAATTTATGAGCCGACATTGAAAGTAAATCCACCCCTAGTTTTTGAACATCTAGACGAAGTTTCCCTGCGGTTTGTACAGAATCTGTATGAAAATAGATTTTATCTTTTCTTAAGCTGTTTATTTTTTTGAGTGCTTGAGCAATCTGCTCAATTGGCTGTATCGCGCCGACCTCATTATTGGCGTGCATTATACTTACAAGTAAGGTATTATCCTTTACCGCCTTTTTAAAATCTTCAATCAAAATAACACCGTCTTTATCGACATCAAGATAAGTTACTTCGTATCCATTTTTTTCAAGATGTTTACATGTATATAACACGGCATGGTGCTCAATTTTGCTTGTAATTATATGCCCCTTTTTTGCATAGGCATTCAACGGGCCAAATATTGCGATATTATCTGATTCTGTACCACATCCCGTAAAGAATATTTCTTCAGGAGACGCATTTAATAATTTTGCCGTTTTTGCTCTTGCATTATCAAGAACCACTTTTGACTCTCTTCCAAAATAATGAAAGCTTGAAGCATTACCATATACATCGGCAAAATAGGGTTGCATTTCTTTTATAACTTCACAATCAACAGGTGTTGTCGCGCTGTTGTCTAAATAAACTTTCTTATACTCCATAGCGGACTTCCTTGATTTTTTAATAATTTATTTCGTAATTATTTCTTTGGAAATTCAGGATTTATTTAAGCTCAGACTCCAACACTTTTTAATCATCATAAAATCTCTTTTAATCATACCGATGATCTTTAGTAACGTTATAATTCCCTTTTCTATCATACCCATTTTCATCATACCCATCTTCATCATACCCATCTTGATCATACTTCTTTCTAGTAACCCTATGATTCCCGTCTATACCAAACACTCTTCTATCATACCCATCTTTATCATACCCATATTGATCATACCCATCTTTATCAAACCCATATTGATCATACCCATATTGATCATACTTCTTTCTAGTAACCCTATGATTCCCTTCTCTATCAAACCCTCTTTTATCATACCCATCTTTATTATACCAATCTTTATCAAACCCATATTGATCATACCCATATTGATCATACTTCTTTCCAGTAACCCTATGATTCCCTTCTCTATCAAACCCTCTTGTATCATACCCATCTTTATCATACCTACCTTTATCATACTTCTTTCTAGTAACCCTATGATTCCCTTCTATATCAAACCCTCTTATGTTATACCCATCTTCATTATACCCACATTGATCATACTTCTTTCTAGTAACCCTATGGTTCCCTTTTCTATCAAACCCTCTTATATTATACCCATCTTCATTATAATCATCTTTATCATACCCATATTGATCATACCCATCTTCATTATAACCATCTTTATCATACTCATCTTCATTATACTGATTTCTAGTAACTCTATGATTCCCTCCTCTATCAAACTCTCTTATGTTATACCCCTCTTTATCATACCCATCTTTATCATACCTATCTTTATCATACCCATATTGATCATACCCATCTTCATTATACCGATTTCTAGTAACCTTATGATTCCTTTCTCTATCAAACCCTCTTATATCATACCCATCTTCATTATACCCATCTTTATCATACCCATCTTCATTATACCGATTTCTAGTAATCCTATGATTCCCGTCTATACCAAACCCTCTTCTATCATACCCATCTTCATTATACCCACATTGATCATACTTCTTTCTAGTAACCCTATGATTCCCTTTTCTATCAAACCCTCTTATATTATACCCATCTTTACCATACCCATCTTCACTATACTTCTTTCTAGTAACCTTATGATTCCCGTCTATATCAAACCCTCTTATATCATACCCATATTTATCATACCCATCTTCATTATACCCATCTTCACCATACTTCTTTCTAGTAACTTTATGATTCCCGTCTATATCAAACCCTCTTATATCATACCCATCTTTTTTTGTTTTCACAATTCCTCCTGTTATCTTGGTACTAATATCCAACAGTTTCCAAATAGAGAAAATCACAAAAATTTTTACTTACCAATTTTGTCAATATAAAAACTGCAAAAACACATCAAAATACAAAAAAACCGAAAATCATCACGGGAAAACATCAGAAAATTTTTAAAGAGATTTTTAGGCAAACCCTGTCATTTATAATTGTTTTATAATAAGAATCATTTTTGCCATATTGTCCTCTAAACTCATTTCTGCGCTAATACGCAATACTTTAACAACCCATCAAAGTTGTTATTGTTCGTTTTAAACGTAAACTCGTTTATACGCCTCTAGCATATATTTTACTGAAGTGTAAAGCAAAGAACAATTCCAATTTATTTTTTGGACTCTTGTTGTTTCAATTTTACTACTTGCCTATTTTTCTTATGACCGCTAAAACTTTTTGCAAATAAATGGCTGCCGTTACCAACTGCAACAAAAAATAAATTTTCGGTATTTGCAGGATATAAAGCTGCTTTTATTGATTGTATCCCGGGATTAGTTATAGGGCCCGGAGGAAGACCATAGTGAACATAAGTATTGTAAGGCGATTGAAACTTTGTATCTTTAATAGTAACATCTGCTTTATTTACTTCTATAGCATATAAAACAGTAGCGTAAGACTGCAGCATCATTTTCTTTTTAAGCCTGTTATAAAAAACTTCTGATATTATAGGTTTTTCTTCCGGCTTATTCGTTTCTTTTTCAATAATTGACGCCATTATAACTATATCTTTAAATTCAACGTTCATCTCTTTTGCTTTCCCATACATGTCAGGCGTAATCTTTTTATCAAACTCATTGCGCATCATTTCAATTATTTGTTCTTCATTCATTCCGGGAATTGCAAAATATGTTTCAGGCATAAGATAACCTTCTAAATTCTTATCTGTAGTAATCCGGATAAATTTTGCTTCATCAATACCTACCGTTTTAGCGATAATTGCTGCCACCTGCTTTATATTGCTTCCTTCTGGAATAGTAAACTTCAACGCATTTTGAGAACCGCATTTCAAAGTTTTTAATATTTTTAATATGCCATCTTTTTTGGAAAAATTGTAAGCGCCAGCTTTAAGTTTATTTTCCGATTTTGTAATTTTAACCAAACCTAAAAACAATTTTTTAGAATATATAAGCTTATTTTCTTTTAAACGCGACGCTACTACAAGAACACTATCTCCTTTTTGAACATTTATTAAAACATTATCATTCGACATAAAAAGAGGTATAGAGAACAAAATCGCAAAACACACCGCAACCGCAACTAAAATGTATATCATTTTTCTAATCACACTTTATCCAACTCCTTATTTATCAACTCAATTTTCTATTTTATTTATACAGACGGATGTGTATCCACATATACCTGCAAAATAAGGGCTGCTGCTATTTTATCTTTAAGACCTTTTAGTTTTTTTCTTGAAACATCACCTTCGTCTATAAGTATTCTTTCTGCCTGAACTGTAGTCAGTCTTTCATCAATCGTTGCTACTTCTATAGGCGAAACAAGTTTAATCTCTTCAATAACTTTGCGAACAGTTCTAGCCATCCACCCTTCGCTACCGTTCATATTTACAGGCAATCCAAAAACAATGACAGAAACATCATTAGTTTTTGCAATTTCCAAAATTTTCAACATATTTTCCTTCATAGAGATGCCTTCAATTGTACCAAAAGGGCTTGAAGTAATATGCAACATATCCGTCATCGCAATGCCTATACGTTTTAAACCATAGTCTACTCCCATAATCCTGCTCATGTTATAGCCACTTATATTAGCCCTCTTTTTCAAACCTATAGTTTTAAAATTGTGTACTCCAGGCTTTAAATTAAATCTCAAAAGTCCAAAAGTGTTTTCTTCTATTTTTGTATCTGTTGGATGTTATCTTTTAAGCCTCTTCAAAATCTTTGCGCTCATTTGTTTTCATGGTTACTCTATTCTACTTTATTTACGAATAGTTTGGAAAAAGGTAAATAAATACCCCACAAGACTCTACCTGTCACCCCTTTTTAGATTATTACAGGGTGTCTCTGGAAACTGATTTTTGTAAGTTTTTGTATTTATCACGCTGCACTACTTGTTACAGCATCTCATTAGACCTCTTGCAAAACTTAAGTATTAAATGCAAGAATTACAAATACCTGCAACCCAAGTTAAATCGCAGTCCAAAGCGTCTTCTGCTATTACTTATCTATTCTCGAGACTATTTTGAACCTTTTAACAAATACTTTAATATTTTCCACTATAATCCTTTTTGATGAAATCTCCCTATTTAACTCCTTATCTTCTTTTGTCAGTGGGTGTTTCTTTGATCTCTTTTTTAAGAACTAGTGTGTTTGTATGTATTTTGCCTAAGTCCTCCTAAATTGTATTTGCCATGTATCTTATTTTGTCTCTCCTCCACAAATCCATGCCTATTCAAATAAACTAATATCGTTCCTTGCCCTATCAATCGCTGTGCGTATTATTTGCTCACCTTTAATTTTCACTACTACCAACGGTTATTCTATGTCTCTTTTTCTTTCCGCTTTTGCCATTTTGCTGTTTTTTTTAGGTCGTTCTATCCCAATTTCTGTAGCATCTATCACTGCTACTTCTCGCCTTCCTTTAATAATACCTATTCCCATCTAGTGCATATTCCCCGCTACTCATTAATACTTCTTCTACGTGCTTTTAGTCCTATATCCACAGCTTTTGCTGACATTGTAACTGTCTCAGGTTTAATAATACGTTCGGGTATTGCCCTAAAGTACTCAAACATCATCTTTACTATCTTTGCTATACTCAATTTTCTCTTTACTCATCTCTCCCCCTTTTTCTTTTCTTGCTCCTTGCTATCCTTTGTTTTATCAAATGTCCCTTTCTTTACTCCCATTAATATTAAACCCATTCCATCTGACCCGCCTGCTTTCTTTTTCTGTTTCATAGTACTTCTATTGTACTTTTATATATTAGTTATGCAAGAGGTCTATTGATAAGTAAAGGCATTTTATAGGTCTTAACGTTAAAAATAGGACAATGGTCTTTTTCAATTTTTATTAAAACATCTTTTTATATAACGGACGACATATAAAATTGATTCTATCATTGTTCCTGCATCTGCTTTATTTTTACCTGCAATATCAAATGCTGTTCCATGTCCCGGAGATGTTCTTACAAAAGGAAGCCCTGCCGTAACGTTCACTATTTTTGACGCATTAATGCATTTTAAAGCTATCATTACTTGATCATGATACATAGCGCATATTAAATCAAATTGTCCGTTTTTTGTTTTTAACCAAGCGG
>BNVV01000054.1 GCA_025998355.1 Endomicrobiia bacterium | reverse complement strand
TTTGCAACCTCATGCTTTTTACCTTGTGGTGTTGGAGATTTTGATACATACGGGCTTTTAGCCCTATTTAGTGTCAATATCCAACACCCTTATACACCTTGATTATACTTGTTTCTTAAGGAACAATACTGTGCATGTTCCAGAATCCTCACTAATCTCAATCTCATCTTTGCAAATGAAACATCTACCAACAGGATTCGCATGGTCCACATCAACCTCGTTCAGCTGTGGAACTGGAGTTAGAGCTACAGATTTGTCCGGATCAACGTACTTTCTTCTTCTGTTGACAAGGGAAGCGTTCTTTTGATCGCACGAGCTTAAAGCAAGACTAAACAAAAAAACGCACTTAGTACCTTTTTTATTTTCATAATTTCCCCCCCCTTTTTTTTTCTTTTATCACTTTAATTTGCGCCGTAACAAAAACAAAGATTACTTATTTTTTCTCAACATAGACTGAACTTTAGTAGGAAGACCCCAGAGATTGATAAAACCTTCGGCATCTTTATGGTTATAAATTTCATCTTTTTCAAAAGTTGCAAGTTTTTCTGAATACAAAGAATATTTCGCATTTCTTGCAGAAGGTGTAATATTTCCTTTATAAAGTTTCAATTTCACAGTTCCTGTAACATATTTCTGCGTCTCATTAATAAATGCGTCAAGGGCCTCTCTTAGAGGTGAGAACCACAGGCCGTAATATGCAATTTCAGCATATTTAGAAGACAGAGTCTGTTTAAAATGCAATGTATCGCGATCAAGAGAAACTGATTCCAGTTCTTCGTGCGCCGCATATAAAATAACTGCAGCAGGGGATTCGTAAACTCCTCTGGATTTCATACCAACAAGCCTGTTTTCAACAATATCTATTCTTCCTATGCCATTTGTTCCAGCAGTTTCATTTAACTTTGTAATCAGTTCTACAGGCTGTAATTCTTTTCCATTAACAGCCACAGGAATACCTTTTTCAAATGATATATTAACATACGTTGGCTTATCTGGAGCCTTTTCAGGAGAAACAGTCATATTAAACATTAATTCGTCGTATTCTTTGCTAAGATCTTCCAGAATACCGCCTTCATAAGAAACATGCCACAGATTTGCATCTGATGAGTATGGTTTTGCTTTTGTTACAGGGACAGGAATATTTCTTTTTTTAGCGTACTCAATAGCGTCTTCTCTCGATCTTATTTCCCATTCTCTCCACGGAGCAATGATCTTTACATTTGGTATCAGAGCTTTAAATGCAAGCTCAAAACGCACTTGGTCATTTCCCTTTCCTGTAGCACCGTGACAAACAGCGTCAGCTTTTTCTTCTTTAACGATATCTGCAATCTTTTCTGCAATTACAGGTCTTGCAAGAGATGTCCCCAAGTAATATCTGTTTTCATATAAAGCGTTTGCTTTTATAGCGGGGTAAATATAATCTGTAACAAATTCTTTCTTTGCATCAATTATGTATGCCTTTGAAGCCCCTGTTTTTTTTGCCTTTTCGTCTAACCCTTTGAGTTCTTTTCCTTGGCCCACATCAACGCAACAAGCAATAACTTCACAATTATAACGTTCTTTTATCCACGACAAAATAATAGATGTATCAAGCCCACCAGAATAAGCTACAACAACTTTTTTAATTTCATTGCTAACTGTCATTTTTAGCCTCCTTGTAGATCCTATAAATTATGGACTCTTTTAAAATTTTGCTTAGATACCTTCTGGAGTAAAGAAAATTGCAGCACAGCACATCTACAGTACATCTATAAAATACAAGCAACAACGAAAGCTTTCTACTTCTTAACCATTTTTTAATATTTTCGTCTGCCATTTTAATGCTTCATCTAAAATCTTTATAGCGTTATCTATATCTTTTTTTGTAATTATAAGAGCAGGTAAAATTCTTATTACTGTATCACGAGTACAATTTACTACTAAACCTTTATCCAAACAGTAGCCTACGACTTTTTGAGCATTTACAGTAAGCTCCACACCAAGCATCAAACCAACGCCCCTGACTTCTTTTATAATTGAATACTTCTTTTTTAAGTCTTCAAGTTTTCCACGAAGGTATTTTGCTGTTTTTACAGAATTATTCAAAAATTTTGCATTCAAAATTTTTAATACTGCAAGTGCGGCAGCGCAGGAAACGGGATTTCCGCCAAAAGTAGAACCATGATCGCCATAAACAAAAACCTCCGCACATTTTTTACCTGCGATAGTAGCCCCCAAAGGAAGTCCATTTGCCAAAGACTTTGCAATGGTAACAATATCGGGGCGAATATCGTAACTTTCAAAAGCGTAAAATTTTCCGGTACGCCCAATTCCACACTGTATCTCGTCCAAAATCAAAAGAAGATTTTTATCGTCGCAAAATTCTCTTAATTCTCTTAAAAATGTTTTTTCTGCAGGAATTATGCCGCCTTCACCCTGAATAGGTTCTATCATAACAGCGACTGTTCTGTCGTTTACAAGTTCTTTTACAGAATCAATATTGTTAACTTCAGCAAAAACAAATTTTTCCTGCAAAGGCTTTAAATATTCGTGAAATCTTTGCTGACCTGTTGCAGAAGCAGTTGCCATACTTCTACCGTGAAACGAATCGTTAAAACAAATTATTTCATATCTTTTTCCGCTTTTTGAAGGATTTAAAAACCCGAATTTTCTTGCAAGCTTTATTGCGCATTCATTTGCTTCCGCTCCTGAATTTGAAAGAAAGACCCTTGCTTGTGGAAACGACCTTTTGGCAAGTTCTTCGCCTAATTTTATCTGAACAGGCGCATAATACAAGTTTGAAACATGAGCAAAACTGCCTAATTGCACCTTTACTGCTTTTATAACAGCCTCATTGCAATGCCCAATATTACATACACTTATACCAGAAAAAAAATCGAGATATTTTTTGCCTTTTTCATCCCATATAAACTGATTTTTTGTCTTTTTTATAACCAAATTGCTGCGTCTATACGTATGCATAAAATATTTATCTTCTACTTGTTTTATATTCATTTTTTTATTACCGTTCCTTTTATTCCTTGTATTCCACTGGTGCCATCCGCTATCCATACCTCGCTAACGCCTTTTCTAATCGAATCCGCGCAGCCTTTAATTTTAGGTATCATACCGTCTGTTATTGTTTTGTCTTTTATTAAAGCATTTATTTGTTTTATTTTAATGTCTTTAATTGTATTTTTATTTTTATCAAGAACACCAGGAACGTCCGTCAAAAATATAAGTTTGTCTGCTTTAAAAGCCGTAGCTATTGAGGACGCTAAAGTATCTGCGTTAATATTCATGACATTGCCTTTGACATCAGACGCTACGGAAGCCACCACAGGTAAAAACCCAGCATTAATTAAAGTATCTATAAGTTTCTTATTTACTTTAACAGGCTTGCCAACAAAACCAAGTTCCTTAATCTGCTTACATATAACGCTCTTTGCGTCTTTGCCGGATATGCCAACAGCATTAGCTCCGTTTTTTATAAGCTCTGTGGTCAAAACTCTGTTTACTTTACCGCTCAATGCCATCTCAACAATACCTAATGTACTCTCATCTGTAAATCTTAATCCGTTGACAAACTTACTCGTTACTGCAAATTTATCAAGTAACGCATTTATTTCGGGCCCGCCGCCATGAACTAAAATAATTCTTTGTCTTTGCGAAATTTCCGCAAGTTCCTTAAGAAATTTGTTTTGTGCTTGGGGGATTTTGATTAAACTTCCACCAAATTTCACCACTGTTAATGATTTCATTTCATAGCCTTAGCAAGCAAGATTTTTTATTACTCTGCTTTTTTACATTCGTCCTCCGATTTATAATTTGAATTCTTGCATGATAGTTTAAAATCACATATATAACATTTTGAAATGTCTGGAACAAAATTTTCAACAGCTATATTTTCAGCTGTTTCTATCGCAATATTGATTGCGTTATCGATTTCAATCTGAGATCTTTTTGTGTAAACCTTTTTATTATCTGACAAAAAATAAATTGATATTTTATCCGGCATAAAACCAAAAACATTTTTACATGCATACACATAAAAACTTAATTGCAAATCCTTATCTACTCTTTCCTGATCCCATATCTCGGCATGGGTTTTATAGTCCATGATTTCATATGTACCGTCAAGATGTTTATCAATTCTGTCAATAATACCTACAAACCTATATTTGCCTATATTTGCATCAAATGCTTTCTCCGCATATAAAATTTCTGCGCTTGATTGACAGAAAGATTGGTAATAGTTTTCAAGTATCTGTCTTCCTCGATTATAATATTCAAATATTTGTTGCGGATCATCAAAACAGTCGTTTCTCCATGAGTCGCCGTAGCAGTCAAACAAAACATCATAAGACTGATCTTTGCCACTATGAAACTGTTCGAGCGTTTTATGAATTATATGTCCAAAAGTAATATTAGCATTAGCAGGAATACGAAGATTATCCAAATACAGCAGCTTATATTTGTAAGGGCAAAATAAATATGTGTTTACTCTCGAATAACTTATTTTAAACTCTTGTCTCATTTTACCTCACTCGTTTATAAAAAGAAATAACAGTATCGCCGTATTTCTCAACTCTAAAGCACTCAAGACCTGCAACATCTCCTACGGGTTCTCTGATGTGTTTTTGAGCTATCGCAATGGAACTGTCTTTTAAAATATCATAACGCGCTACATTTTTTAACGTAGGGTATGTAAGTGCAAGCATTTTTTTATTGCTATCTTTATATGGAGGCCCCATAAAAACGATGTCATATTTGTCCTGTAAAACAGCAAAACCCTTGATCACGTCGCATTGAACAATTTTTGCCTTATCATTAAAACCGAGCATATTTACATTGTGCCTAATAAGAGATAGAGCAACATTGTTTAACTCTGCAAATACTACTTTTTTTGCTTTGCGGGAGAGAGCTTCGATTCCCACAGAGCCTACACCTGCGAATAAGTCGATAAATGTAGCATCAGGAATTTTAAACTGTATTATGTCAAAAATTGACTTCTTCATTCTTCCAAGGATAGGACGTATGCTCAAATCATCCCAAGGAAGAGTTTTTAGCATTTTTCCGCTTGCTGTGCCTGCAATAACTTTTAAACTCACTTAACTACGCCCCAAAAACCTGAACGGACAACAATTCTTTTTATATTGTTTCCTATACTTAAAACGTCGTACACTCTTTTGTTTCATAGCTAATGCGCTCTGAATAAATCATTTATCTTTAGTCTCAAATGCTTTATTTTAAAAATGGAGCTAAGGGGGATTGAACCCCTGACCTCTTGCATGCCATGCAAGCGCTCTCCCAGCTGAGCTATAGCCCCTCCCACCAACCAGATGATTATAACGAAAGATATTGGCATTGTCAATTTACGAGTTCAAGTGGCTAACGCAACACCTGCAATTGATTAAATGACGAGCCTCTTCTGTAAAAACAGATTTTTAATAAGTACATGATTGACCTTACTCCCAAATGTGTCCCAAAAGTTAGTTAGCAAAATAGCTGTTTTTTGAGTGCTTGTTTGCAAATTTTGTTTGGCGTTAAGTCCACATCTTCTTTGCGGTATAACTCTTCTTCTTTATCTATATAATCCAACGATGCGCATGAATTCAATATCAACATAAGAGGCAAAAATAAAAGCAACAGTTTTTCATTTAATTCCTTAATTTTTATTTCTTTAACTTCTCTAAAGCCAATACCGTTTTGCAAGATATTCAAACACGACAAACGCACAAAAAAGTTTCTTGAGGCGGTTGATTTTAGACTCAAAGCAAATTTAACAAACTGCAATTTGGTAATGCCCTGCGACAATCAAAAATCAAAGAAGCTTCCATGCGTTTGCCGGAGAAGAGGGTCACATCATAAAAAAATGACGCTCAACAACACCGCATACAATATGTCCTACAGCAATATGCATCTCCTGAATATTATTTGTAGCAGTTGATGGAACATTTAATGTTACATCCGCCATTTTTTTCATTTCTCCACCGTCCTCCCCGGTAAAAGCTATCGTTATAATTCCTTTTTGTTTTGCAATAGCAAAAGCATCTATTATATTTTTGGAATTTCCTGACGTAGAAATTCCTACCAAAACGTCGCCACTTTTCCCTATACCCATCAAAGCGCGGGAAAAAACTTTATCAAAGCCATAATCATTGCCTATAGCGGTTAATATTGATGTGTCAGTTGTAAGACTTATAGCAGGTATGGGGTCTCTGTCAATTTTATATCTACCAATAAGTTCTGCAGCTAGATGTTGCGAATCAGCGGCAGAACCACCATTTCCGCAAAAAATTATCTTATTCTCACTAGATAACGCTTTTATCCATATATCAGCAATTTTCTCTATTGTCTTGGATTTATTTTTCAATTTTTCAAAATTATCCACTACTTTTTCTATTGATTTTATTATAGACGTTTGTTTTATCTTCCCTTCCATATCTTTTATTCCTATAATTAACGCCTTTTGTCACTATTTCGCCTCTTTAACTTTAGCCCCAAAACTGTGATTAGCACAAGGAGCCGCTTTGTAATTGGAAAAGGACTGCTGTATGATATTGTTTCAGATCTTATTCTTTAGCAATTTCTACCGCATCTTGCGCTTCCTGGCCACTTTCATCTTTTGCAACGCAAGCAACTACAGCCACTTTATCACCATCTTCAAGACGCACAAGTCGTACGCCTTGAGTATTTCTGCCTATGACGGAAATACCATTTACTCTAAGTCTTATCGTTATACCGTTTTGTGTCATTATCATCACTTCTTCACCATCATTTGCTTTCTTTATACCGACAACATTTCCATTTCTTTCTGTTGCCTGCATATTTATAACGCCGCGACCGGCTCTCTTTTGTAAACGATACTTGCCTACTTCTGTTCTCTTTCCATATCCATTTTCAGATACCGAGAGGAAAACATCGTTTGGAGAAAACAATTCCATACCTATAACTTCATCATCTTTCTCAAGAGAAATACCGTTAACACCCTGACCGTTACGTCCTATTGAGCGGACATCAGTTTCTTTAAATCTTATGGCAATACCGCTTTTTGTGGCTATTATAACCTCAGGATTTTTACCTATGGCTTTAACTTCAGTTAATATATCGCCATCTTCAAGTTTAATTGCTATTATACCGCCTTTTCTAGGGTTAGCAAACTCATCAAGAGCAATTTTCTTAATCGTTCCTTTTCTTGTGCACATAAGGAGATATTCGTCTTTAATATCTTTGGGAGTAAATGATCTTATAGGAATTGCAGCTGTAATTTTTTCTTCAGCGCCTTGCAGTCTTAAAAGATTAACTATAGCTTTTCCTTTTGATATTCTTGATCCTTCAGGGATTTCGTATACTCTTGTCCAGTATAACCTTCCTCGCGTAGTAAAGAATAACATGTATGCATGAGAGCTTGTGATAAACATATTCTCTACAAAATCTTCTTCCTTTGTATTCATTGCAGTTATTCCACGTCCGCCTCTATGTTGAGCTTTATAGGTATCTAGAGGAATCCGTTTAATATATCCAGTGTGAGACATTGTTACAGCAACTTCTTCTTCTTGAATCAAATCTTCGATATTGAAATCAGCTTCTGCAACCTGAATTTGAGTTTTCCTCTTATCACCGTACTTTTTCTTTATTTCAATTATTTCATCTTTTATGATGGTAAGCACTTTTTTGGAGTCTGCCAATATGGAACGGAGTTCCTCAATGAGCTTTATTAATTCTAAATATTCTTCATCAATTTCTTTTCTCTTAAGACCAGTTATCTGGCGAATTTTCATTTCTAAAATAGCTTCTGATTGTACTTTAGTCAAACGGAATTTTGACATTAATGTTGCGCGCGCAGTATCTTCATCGGGGGATTCTTTCATAATTTTAACAATAGCGTCAATATTGTCTATGGCTATCTTTAAACCTTCTAAAATATGAGCCCTTGCCTCTGCTTTTTGTAATTCAAATTTTGTTCTTCTTGTGATAACAATTTTTCTATGTTCAATATGATGTATTAAAATTTCTTTAACGTTCATTACTTTTGGTCTGTTATTTACTAATGCAAGCATTATAACGCCAAAAGAAGACTGCATCTGCGTATGTTTATAAAGTTGATTTAAAACAACCTGGGCGTTCGCATCTTTTTTAATTTCAATCACTATCCTTATGCCGTCACGGTCTGATTCGTCGCGCAAGTCTGAAATTCCATCAATTTTTTTATCTTTTACTAAATCCGCAATAGAAGTTATAAGATTTGTCTTATTTATCTGATAAGGAATTTCGTTAACTATAATTGCTTCTCTACCACCTTTCATTTCTTCTATTTCGGTTTTGGCCCTCATCTTTACAGAGCCTCTGCCTTTTTCCATGTAATCCTTAATGCCACTCTTGCCCAAAATTATTGCACCTGTAGGAAAATCCGGCCCTTTAATAAATTTTGCTAATTCCAAGTCAGGAAGAT
>BNVV01000053.1 GCA_025998355.1 Endomicrobiia bacterium | reverse complement strand
ATTCCCATCTAGTGCATACTCACTACTACTTGTTAATACTTATTCTTACGTACCCTAGTCTATATGCACAACTTTTGCTGACATTGCATGTCTCAAGTGACAATATGTTCGGGTATTGCCTGAAGTACTCAAACATCATTCCTACAATATTCTCTGTACTCAATTTTCTCTTTACTCATCTCTCCCCCTTTTTCTTTTCTTGCTCCTTGCTATCCTTACTGTTTTGTCAAACGTCCCTTTCTTTACTCCCATTAATATTAAACCCATTCCATCTGACCCGCCTGCTTTCTTTTTCTGTTTCATAGTACTTCTATTGTACTTTTATATGTTAATTATTAAGAGGTCTAATGTAAAATCTCACAACATATTGGACTAGTTGGCATTAAAGATAACCAAAGAATAATGAAGTGGCGTTTTGTAATTCAAGCTTTTGTGACGCCTTTGGTGTTATGCCAATTTAAGTAATCTCGTATCTGCTCGTTTGCTTTGCTGCAGCGCTATATACAATCCATTCCTATTAAAACTGCTCTTTTATTGTCCTGTTAAATCGTTCTATATAAGCGTTACTCTTTGGACTACACGGATAATTCCAAAACGCGTTAATTTATTTGCTTTTATGTAAGTGTAAAATCCAAAAACACATATCGGACTGTTTTTGTTGTGTTAGAATTAGGTTTATAGCAAAGATATGGCAAAACAACAAAAAGATGATTTTATATATAAAATGCCATCTATCAAAAGCCTATCGTTGTTTTAATCCGTTTGTCTCTGTTTGACAAAATTCCAATACAATACGTTATGAAATTTTACGTTGATTTGTTTTCATGATTACTATATGTTACTATTCATGTGTCGGTTTGGAAGAGAGCCTAATGAATATGAAAATAATTATACAAGGAATCTATTGTATAAGTTTTGTTAGTGCGATGTAATTTGACGCGTCCATAGCTTAATTGGATAGAGCGCCGGCCTCCGGAGCCGGTGATTCCGGTTCAAGTCCGGATGGGCGCATTTGTCGTTTGTATACATACCAATCTTTACGTTATCTTTGCCGCTCGCAAATGTAGTTTGTTTAGAAAATATAAATGATCAATTTTGAAGAAAATATAGAACAGCTTTACTCGATGATGGATAAATGTACAATTTGTCCAAGAAAATGTGACGTAAACAGGAATTTGGGGCAAAAAGGCTTTTGCAAAACTTCTGATAAAATATTTATTGCAAGCAGCAATATCCATATCGGCGAAGAACCACCTATAAGCGCAAAAAAAGGGTCAGGAGCAATTTTCTTTTCAAACTGCACTTTGCGGTGTGTTTTTTGTCAAAACTATCCAATAAGTCAGCTTGGTAACGGAAGAGAAGTAAGTCTTGATGAGTTAGTTAAAATGATGCTCAAACTTCAGTCCAGAAGTGCACATAATATAAATTTTGTTACACCTACACATTACAGCGCGCAAATTGCAAAATCTGTTTATCTTGCACGTAAAAAAAATTTGCAAATACCCATACTTTACAATTGCAGCGGGTATGAAAATGTCGAAACTTTAAAACTGCTTGATGGAATAATTGATATATATCTTCCCGACATGAAATATTCCGATAATGAAATAGCTTTTAAATATTCAGGTATTAAAAACTATGTTGAAGCAAATCAAGCGGCTCTAAAAGAAATGAAAAGGCAAGTTGGGGATTTGATAGTTGATAGTAACGGAGTAGCAAAAAAAGGCATCATTATAAGACATTTGGTTTTGCCAAAAAATATTGAGAATACTAAAAAAGTTTTAGAATTTATAGCAAAAGAATTTTCGGCAAAAACTTTTGTAAGTTTAATGGCTCAGTATCATCCCGCCTATAAATCAAATAATTTTAAAGAATTGTCGCATTCTTTGGCAAAGGAAAAGTATGAGGAGGTTGTGAATTATCTCAAGCTGTTAAATCTTAAGAACGGATGGGTGCAAAATGTATGATAAAAAATGAAAAAATTCGCAGAAATTTGTTACAATAATTGCCGATTAATAAAGGGAGTAAAAATTGTGAAATATGAAAATGGTCTTACGTCTATTTTAATAAACGATAAAAACAGTCTTGCGGCATCTGTAATTGTTTTTGTAAGGGCAGGTTCCGTTGACGAAGAATCGTCACAAGCAGGGCTTTCGCATTTCTTAGAACATTTAATGTTTAAAGGCAGTAAGAATTATCCCGGCGCCATAATGGCAAGAAATGTCGAAAATATGGGTGGTTATGTTAATGCCATGACTTCTAAAGAATTTACTATGTACTATATAAACATTCAAAAAGATGGAGTAGAAGAAAGTATACAAATGCTTGCTGACACTGTTTGCAATCCTCTCTTTCCGCATGACGAGATTAATATGGAAAGAAAAGTTGTTATCGAAGAAATCCAAAGACATCTAGACACTCCAATATGCGTTCTTTACGACAAATTTTACGAAACACTTTACACAGAAAGCGCATTAAAAAACAGCATTATAGGTTCTGCCCAGGTTATCGCTAACGTTTCGTGCGATGAGATATATAGTTATTACAAAACCCATTATATTCCGGAAAAAATGGTTGTTGTGGTATCCGGTAATTTCGATGAAACAAAAATAAAAAGACTTTTAGACGAAACCTTTGGTAAATTTGCAAAACAGCCAATACCTATAGAACCAATACTTGCAGAAAAAACGCATAAAGGTGAAGATGTAATTGAATATGGCAAAGTAGAAGTTGGATATATGTTTACGGGGTTTTTTGGACCGAATGTAAATGCAGATGATATTTATGTTGCAGATTTAGCCGCAAGTGTTTTAGGCGGGGGCAAAAGTTCAAGATTATACAGATCTCTTTACGATGATAAGCATATTGTATATTCCGTGGATTCTTCATATTCAGCTGAAAAAGGAACAGGAATTATGTATATTTCGTCAACTTTTGATTCCAAAAACCTTGAAGCGATAAAAGATGAAATAAAAAAGCAAATTGAAGATATAACTAACAATGGCATTTCTGAAGAAGAATTGGAACGGGCAAAACTTACAATAAAGACCAACTGGGCTTTTTCACATGAAACGCCTTACGATATTGCTGAAATTAGCGGTCTTTGGCAACTGATGGGTAATCCTAAGTTTGTAAATGAATATATCGGTAAAATAGAAAAAATGAAGATTGGCGACATAGTGGAGTTTTTTAAAAAATATTATTTGCCCGCAACAATTTCTAATGTAGCTTTGCTACCAAAATCTAAATTAAAATAGTTTTTTATAATCAACTGCAGAGATTAGTTGGCTATAGAAGTATCTGGGGGAGTAAGAATGGAAAGTTTTACACTTAAAAATAACATTAAAGTTTTGTTCAATAAAACAACTGGAGCCGAAGTTATTGCCGTAAGGATTATGACGCCTGTTTCTGCGATAAACGAAACGTCAGATAAATCTGGAATATCGCATCTAGCCGCAAACCTTATGATACATTCTACAAAAAATCGTTCCAGCGAGGTTCTTGCGAAAGATATAGAAAATATTGGCGCAAATTTATCGGGTGAAGCATATTATGACATGGCTGAAATCAGTATGACTTTTCTTCCTATGTATTTTGACAAAGCCGCAGAAATTCTTGCAGATATAATTATGAATCCTGCATTTGATGAAAAAGAATTGTCTTTTGAAAAACAAACTACCATGGCTGATTTTGATTCTCGCAAAGACAGTATAGGTAGAACTGCTTTTGACGAGTTTGCAAAAATATTTTATAGAAATGTTCCATATTCTATGCCTGTTTTAGGATCTAAAGAAACTATTCCAAACCTTGATAGAGAAGATTTAATAAAGTGGCATAAATATTCTTATAACGCTTCGAATATTTTAATTTCTATAGCGGGTAATGTTGATGAAAAAATAGTAGAGCAGTCTTTGGAAAAATATTTTACAAATGTTCCTAACGGTATAAAATTTAAAATGCCTGCTTTTAACATAAAACATGGGGAATCTATAAAAAAAGAAATCGAAGGTAAATTTAATCAAGCGTACATATACATTGGCTTTCCTGCGCCTAACCTTTACGATAAAGATTTTATCGCTATCAAAGTTGCAAACGCTGTTTTAGGAGGAAGAATGACAAGTAGACTGTTTGTAGAGCTTAGAGAAAAACTAGGGCTCGCATACGAAGTAAATACTGTCTATCCATCAAGAAGGGAAGAAAGTCATTTTGCAATTTACATAGGACTTGATAAAAAGAATATCGGCTTAACTCTAAAAAGAATAGATGAAATTTTAAATGATTTTTGCGTTGTAAAAATCTCTAAGCAAGAGCTGAAAGATACAAAAACATACATAAAAGGTCTTTATATTATGGACAGACAGACAGTAAGTAATCAATCTTATTATTATGGTTTTCGCGAAATTACAGGCAAAGGCTATAAATATGACGATGAATTTATTGAAGATATAGAAAAAGTTACTGCGCAGGATATAATAAATGTCGCAAACAGGATATTTCTAGGGAATTCTGTTACTGTAGTAATCAATCCACAATAAAATAATACGGCGGTTTTTATAGTTGAATAGACTTATTAGTAAGATCAATGATTTATCGCAAGATTACGATGTTTACGCAGTAGGCGGTTTTGTAAGGGATATGTTTTTGAAGCGTAAACACAAAGATATTGATTTGGCTGTTAATAAAAATGCTGTAAAATACTCTAAGAGGCTTGCGACAGCATTTAAATCAAAGTTCATTACTTTAGACAAGATAAACGAAACTTATAGAATAATACTTAAAGATAATGTTGTGGCAAATATAGACATCTCTCTCTTTAATGGCAAGACCATAGAAGAGGATTTGCAAAACAGGGATTTTACTGTTAATGCAATAGCTTTTAATTTAAAATACTTCGAGAATTTTAAAAAACATATTATTTTGCCTAATAACAATGCTTTAAAAGACTTAAAATCAAAAACAATAAATGCAATTTCTGATAAGTCATTTAAAGCAGATCCATTAAGAATGCTTAGGGCATTTCGTTTTGCAGCAGAGCTATGTTTTAAGCTTTCAAGAAAAACATTGCAGCAAATAAAACAAAATGCAAAGCTCATAAATACAATTGCTCCCGAAAGAATAAAAAACGAATTCTTTAAAGTCTTATCCATAAAAAAGTCTGTTATTTTGATTGATAAAATGGACAAATCTGGATTGCTTGCAGAGCTTTTTCATGAAATAAAGAAAATGAAAAAAGCTAGTAAAAAATATTATTACCATCCCGGCGGCTTGTTCCAGCATTCTTTTGAAACCATGGAATCTGCTGAAAATATTTTAAATAATTTAAAAAAATATTTTCCCACAAGCTATATTGATATGCAAAACCATTTCGAAGAGAGCAGCTTTTTTTCTGAAAACGTGACAAGAGTTGGATTGTTAAAATTTACTGCATTATTTCATGATAATGCAAAACCTGAAACTGCAACGTTTAAAAACGGGAAAATGCACTTTTTTGGTCACGAAGAGCACGGCGCAAAGAAAATGGAAGATATCATGCTTTCTGCTAAGTTTGGTAAAAAAGATATTGAATATGTAATGTCCCTTATAAAATATCATATGCGTTTGCCAGCTTTAACGCGAAATAATATAGTCACAAAAAAAGCGACATTGAAGTTTTTTAGAGATATTGGCGATAAAATACCAGATTTAGTTGTTCTCTCAATGTCAGATTGGTATTCCTATAAAACGCTGAAAGTTTTTTCTTCTAAAGAGTTAAAACTTCAAGAAAAATCTGTCAGAGAACTTTTGAAATATTATTATGAGCTAAAGAATGCCAAACCTTTGCCAAAAATTATAGATGGGAATATAATAATGCAAAAATTTAATCTGCAACCCGGTCCGTGGATTGGAGATTTTTTGAAAATTGCCGTTGAAGCATATCGGGACGGAGAAGTATCCAATACTGACGAAATGTTAAAGTTAGTTTTGCTGGAATTGCCGCAAATTAAAAAAAAGTATAAAATCTAACCACAACCGTAATGTAGAAAGCTCTAAATACGATACTTAGGTTTTATTTTGCGGGCGTAGTCTAGTGGTAAAACCCAAGCTTCCCAAGCTTGAGATATGGGTTCGATTCCCATCGCCCGCTTTTTAGCATCATATTGACAAGATAAATAGTTTTTAGTAACCCTTGTTGATTATAGATATCGATAGTTTAGAACTAACAACTTCCAAGCTTCAACGAATCTATCTTAAACATCAGAAAGAATTTACAAAGGCTATGTTATCGTATCAAAGGAGACATTATGAAAAAAATAAGAGCTACAAGCAAAAAAGGAGTATAACAATGAAACTAAAGCAATGTTTGAGCATATTTATTGCATTTGGTCTTGCTTTAAGCTCGTGCGATAAAAAGAACGCTTCACTCGTAAACAGAAGGACTGCTACTCCAGAGAAAATAGAAGAAGTAAAAAGAGCAAAAGCAAAGCAAGAAAAAAGATCAACAATAACAGAAACAGTGGCAGAACCCGACCCAGACATAGCCTCAGTAGAAGAAACAGTGGCAGATCCTAAAGCAGCAGAAGGAAGTGGAAGTCCATTGCTTGATGAGCCAGCATTAGCAGAAGAACCAGCAGCAGTAGAGCAGGCAAATCAAAAGGCAGTGGTAACAGAGCCATTGTTGAAAGGGACATCGCCAGCACCCGCAACAACAATAGGACTAGAACCAAAGAATGTGCAAGCAGCAGTGCCATCAACATCAGCATCAGCGCCAACATCATCATCAATAGCATCAACATCATCAACGTCACCATCATCTAGTTCGTCAAGCTCTTCATCAAACGAAGCGCATGAATGGCGGGACGCGCTGGGAGTACTGGTAGCGCTGCAGGAAGCGCAGTCAACACAGGAAGTACTCCTGGAAGCGCTGGAAGAAATGTCGAGAGGGGCGCTGGAAGGGCTTGAGGAAAAAAAGGCGTGGGCAGCACTGCCGGGAGTGTTGCGGAACGCGCGTGGAATGCAGGAAGAGTTGAAAGCACTACGGCGGGAGCTGCAGAGAGCGTGGGAAACATTGATAATAGCGCTGAAAGCGCAGGAAGCGCTGGGAAACGTGCCGAGCAGAATGCAGGAAGTGCTGGAGTTGAAAGCACAGGAAGCGCTGGGAGAGCTGGAAAGAGCGATGCAAGGGAAAGTACTGGGAGCACTGCATAACGCGCTGGAAGCGCTGGAAGCGCAGGACGCGCTGAAAGTGCAGAAAGCGCTGCAGGAAGCGCGGGAGAGCTGGGAAAAATATTGATAATAGCGCAGGAAGCGCAGCAGAAAGCACAGGAGCTGACGAGGGTAGCAGGGGAGTCGGAGGGAGAAGAGTCGGGAGAAGAAGATAGGTCATCATTCTCGTCAAGTAGCTTGCCACCATACGTTATTACGCCAAACAGCTATAAGACTCTAAGGTTGTATACTGACGGCAAAAAGTATTGCGAATATAAAACCGACGGGCACCCCTCCAGATTCACGCTCGAATCTGTCCATCATGGGTATTGGATGCTCTCAGATAACAATTTCAACAATTTACCAGTCGGTTCACTTTATATACACGTCAAAGCAGACATCCATCCGGAAGGTAGGATTGGTGTGGTTGTATATCAGAAACTTCAGAATGGTTGTAGTTGTATTGTAGGGCGCCCAACGTTCGTAAAGTCAAGTAGGCAGGAGGAGGAAACCACCCAAGATGAATGGATTGTTGCGAGCAGTTCAAGCTTGAGTACTTTAGACATGAGTGCTTTAGGTATGAGTGCTTCTCAATTGGCTAGTCGTCCAAAGAATGCGGATAAAACTAAACAGAAGCAGACAGAGGATTTGCGCAAAGAGCGGGAAGCGCAGCAGAAAGTACAGGAACCGACGAGAGCAGCAGGGGAGTCGGAAGGAGAAGAAGATGGGTCATCATTCTCGTCACCATACGTTATTACGCCAAACAGCTACAAGACTCTAAGATTGTATATTAACGGCAAAAAGCATTGCAAATATAAAACCGAGCACACCTTATTCACGCTCCAATCTATGTCTGAGTATTGGATGCTCTCACATAACAATTTCAACAAATTACCAGTTGGTTCACTTTATATACGCGTCAAAAAAGGCATCAATTCGACAGATGGTATTGATGTGGATGTGTATCAGAAACTTCAGGATGGTGATAATGATCCTATTATAGCGAGCCCGAGGTTCGTAAGGTCAGGGACCAACCAAAATGAATGGATTGAATGGATTCCGGACAGTTCAAACTCGAGTGCTTTAAACATGAGTGTTTTAGATATGAGTGCTTTTCGATCGGCTAATCGTCCAAACTCGAACAGTTCAAGTTCAAGTGGTGGTGCAGGCGCATCTTCATCTAGTTCATCATTGTCAGGTGGGTCAGATAATGAGTCATCATTCTCGTCAAGCTCTCATCCTTCAAGCTTAAGCAGTTCAAGCTCAAGCAATTCAAGTTCATCATCAACAATATTGTCGGAATCAGAGAAGCTCAAG
>BNVV01000052.1 GCA_025998355.1 Endomicrobiia bacterium | reverse complement strand
TTGTCAAACGTCCCTTTCTTTACTCCCATTAATATTAAACCCATTCCATCTGACCCGCCTGCTTTCTTTTTCTGTTTCATAGTACTTCTATTGTACTTTTATATATTAGTTATGCAAGAGGTCTAATTTTAAAACTGTAGGCTTGAAAAAGATGCTCATTATTTTTTTGAAAATTTTAAAGTCTCTCTGGAATAACTTGTTTCTATTGTTTCGGTTGGAAGGCCTATGTTTTTAAGTAAATCAAGAAATGGATCTGGATCAAGCTCTTCGACATTGGTCATTTTTTTAACATCCCAATCACCCCTGGCAATCAAAATGGCTGTTGCAACGGCAGGGACACCCGCAGTATAGCTGATAGCTTGAGATTCAACTTCTTCATAACAAACCTTGTGGTCGCATATGTTATATATGAGAAGTTCTTTTTTACGCCCATCCTTTGTGCCTATTACTAAATCCCCTATACAAGTATTACCACTATAACCAGAAGCAAGAGTTTTAGGATCAGGAAGGCAAGCTTTTACTACTTTTAAAGGCACTACCTCAAGACCTTCAGCTGTTTTAACTGGCTTTTCTGACAATAATCCTATATTTTTAAGCACATTGAAACAATTTAAGTAATGGTCGCTAAATCCCATCCAAAACCTTATTGAATTTGCATCAATATTCTTTGAAAGTGAATGAATTTCATCATGTCCGGTTAAATATATAGTTTGTTCACCTACTACAGGAAATTTATATACTTTTTTTTCAGAATGAATAGGTTTGCATACCCACTTTTTATCTATCCATGTCCAAACTTTTACAAATTCTCTAAAATTGATTTCAGGATCAAAATTGGTAGCAAAATACTTACCATGGCTTCCTGCGTTTACATCCATCACGTCTATTGTGTCTATTGTGTCAAAAAAATGTTTCTTCGCATAAGCCGCATAAGCATTTACAACACCGGGATCAAACCCTGCTCCTAAAACAGCCGTTATACATCTCGACTGACAGCGATCTTTACGTTCCCATTCATAATTTGCATACCATGGCGGATCTTCGCATACTTTATAGGGTTCTTCATGAATCGCGGTATCTATATAAGCTGATCCTGTTTCTATGCATGCTTCTAAAATTGACATGTTACAAAAAGATGATGCTAAATTTACGGTAATGGAAATTTTAAGATATTTCATTAACTCTATCATTTCAGGAATGTCTAAAGCATCTACTTGCATGGCTTGCATTTTCTTTGAAGTATCTTTATAATTTTTTTTACGTTCTATGCTTTCTAGTACTTGTTCACAGCTATCAAGTGAACGAGAAGCTAAGTAGATATTCCCGAACAAATCGTTATTTTGCGCAAATTTATGGGCAGCGGCGTGAGCTACACCACCTGCCCCTACAAGAAGTATATTCCTTTTTTCCATTTACCAAAACCTCCTTCCATTATTGGTCAACTAACTTCTGCATAGATGCAAGCGCTATGGGAAGCTAGCGAAATAATACTGGCACTGGTTATCGAACTACTTGAGCTTGAACTAAATGGAGCCGGACTAAACTGTGTAGAACTTATTTAAAGTTAAGCTCAAGCGATAGAGCTGAAGCTGAAGTTGGAGGTATAGTTAGTATTCGCTTGCGATCGCATCTCACCTGCATCTGTACCTGCGCCTTCATCAACCACGTGCCACTACAGTCAAAATAACTTCTTTCATCATTGTTCCTTGAAAAAGAACTATAATTTAAACGTATAAGAGGCGCTGGAGGATTGATTCGTAATAGGGCCAAAAGCCCGAATTAATCAAGATCTCCAACACCACAAAGTAAAAGCTCAAGGCACGAGGTTGCTGATGTGCAAACATTCGTTTACAGCATGCAAACAATTGAAAGCAAGAAGCTAACACCAAAAAATAAAAGGAGGCGTAAAATACTCTCCCTACGTTTTTGCTTTGAGTTATTTTTGTTGGTATTATTATAGCATATAAATATTAAATATATTATATTTATTCAAATTTTTTGTAGAACCTCATAACACATTGAACTTTTGTCAAACAAAGACAAACGGATTAAAATAACGACGGGCCTTTAATAAACAGCATATTTTTATATACAAAATCATCTTTTTGTGGGTTTGTCATATCTTTGCTACAAACTCCGATTCTAAACGACAAAATATGTGTTTTTAGGTTTTACATCCATTATGTTATATGCTACAATAATGTTGTGTAGGATGTGTGTAGCGAAAATAATGGGAAAGAAAATGATAAAAACAAAAACAGTAAAAGCAACATTAAGCATGTTTATTGCATTTAGTCTTGCTTTAAGTTCGTGCGATAAAAAGAACGCTTCCCTTGTAAACGGAAGACATGCTACTCCAAAGAGAATAGAACAAATAAAAAAAGCACAAAGAGCAAAACAACAACAAGAAGAAGCAGACATGGAAGAAATAAAAGAAGCACAAAGAGCAAAAGCAAAAGAAGAAGAGAAATTAGCACATGATGGTGGCACGCCAGAGCCAGCGCCAGCATCATCAACATCAACGGCAGCATCATCAGAACCAGCATCAGTAGCAGCAACAGCTACAGGCGGCAGTTCGAGTAGTTTGAGCAGTTCAAACTCGAGTTCAAGCTCATCTTCAAGTTCATCATCGTCATTTTCATCATCAACAACATCTGAAATAGCTTCATCGTCATCTAGTGAGCCTTCACCATCCTCACCTTTGAAGAAGAGTGAGGATGGAGGGGAGCGTTTAGATGAGGAAAGGGGACGTTTAGATGGGGAGATAAATCGTTTAGATGATGAAAGGATGAGGCTTTTAAAGAGGATAAACTCTTTATATGGGGAAAAGGGGCGTTTAAATGGGGAGATAAAGCAGCCTTTGGATGAGGAAATGGAGCATTTAGAAGATGAGAAGAGGAGCAGAGAGCATTTAGATGAGAGGATATAAAGCCTTTAATTAAGAATCTTGATGAGGTTCGCAGGGAGCTTCGTGAGCTGGAGGGATGAGTCTTGTTAGGTCGTCATATTCTTTGTCAGCGCACGGAGGACTGTGTGGATCTAGCGATGTAGTTTATTTGAGTAGCGAGATTATTAAGGCGAGTAGTGAATTGCCTGCTGATTGCAAGGGAAAAGCTGATAAAATATGTGTCTTTCATGCGTTTGTCGCGTGTAGCAATTTGTGCTTTATCTTTGGGTAAGTACAAAGTACCCCTTGTACACACAGTTCGTAAAAGGTCCATTTTAATGAATGATATTGAACAAATTGTTAGTGAAGCTTCTAAAAAAATAAAAAATGCGGATAATTTAGCGCTGGATAATTTAAAGACAGAATATTTAGGAAAAAATGGTGTTTTAACGCAGATTTTAAAATCTTTGTCACAATATTCCATAGAAGATAAAAAAAGAATAGGTTCACAAGCAAACAAAGCAAAAAGTACTATTGAAAGCGAAATAGAGAATAGAAAAAATAGTCTTAAGAAAGTTTTGCTTGATGAAAAAATGCAGAAAGAGAAGCTTGATTATTTTCCAAGCTTCTATTTTCCTTTTCCAAAGGGAAGTTTTCATCCTGTTGTTGAAACAATTAGAGGCATAAGCGCGGTTTTCAAATCACTCGGATTTCTAGTTGCCCAAGGGCCTGAACTTGAAACCGATTGGTACAATTTTGAAGCGTTAAATATCCCAAAAAATCATCCTGCGAGGGATTTGCAAGATACTTTTTACGTTGAAGGAATGAAAAATCTACTTAGAACACATACCTCTTCCGTACAAATTCATGTAATGGAAAAACATAAACCTCCTGTGAAAGTTATTGTACCCGGAAGAGTTTACAGAAATGAGGCTTCTGACGCCTCTCATTCATCAACTTTTTATCAAATTGAAGGTCTTGCGGTGGACGAAAATGTAACATTTGTGGATTTGAAAGTAGCGCTTACAGAATTTATACATAGATTTTTCGGATATAAATTAAACGTGCGTTTCAGACCGTCACATTTTCAATTTACGGAACCGTCTGCGGAAGTTGATATGCAATGTCCGTTTTGCAGAGAGAAAGGTTGCAAGATATGTAAAAATTCTGGCTGGATTGAAACGCTGGGTTGCGGAATGGTGCATCCTAATGTTTTAAAAGCTGTTGATTACGACTATGAAAAATATACAGGCTATGCTTTTGGAATAGGTGTTGAAAGAATCACAATGTTAAAGTATGGAATAGATGATATACGTTTATTGTATGAAAACGATTTGCGCTTTTTAAAGCAGTTTTAATTGGAGGAAATCTTAGCTGTTTTATAAGGAGTAATATTTTTGAAATGTCTACCAAATAAAACGGACTGAATCTATCAAAAAAAGGAACATAAAATAAATCTAGGGATAGTAAGGATGAAGATATCATATAATTGCCTTAAAAAGTTTGTTGATTTTGAATTAAGCCCGCAGGAAATTGCTTCTATGCTTACTTCCATAGGTATTGAAACTTCCGTTGTTTTAGGTGGATGCGGATGGACTGGCGTGATCGCGGTGAGAGTTTTAGATGTGCAGAAACATCCCAATGCAGATAAACTGTCTATATGCAAAGTAAGCGATGGAACAAAAGAGTATTCGATAGTCTGTGGCGCAAAAAATATTGCAACCGGGCAGATTGTTCCTCTTGCAGAAACCGGAGCCGTACTCCCTGGTAATTTTAAAATAAAAAAATCAAAAATAAGAGATGTTGAATCTGAAGGCATGATATGTTCCAAAAAAGATCTTGGTCTTGAAATGGAATCCGAAGGTATTTTGGTTCTTAATGAGGACGCCAATGTAGGAAATACTTTAGAAAGTGTTTTAGGTGAAATTGATTCAGTTCTTGAAATAGAAATAACAACTAACAGAGGCGATTGTTTAAGTTATTTAGGTGTGGCGCGAGAAATTGCCGCTAAACTGCGCAAGATGATATCTTTGCCCACAGTAAAAACATTTAATGTTCCGGAATTGCATTGCGTCGAAATAAAATCCTATTTATGCAGGCGTTATATAGGGGCTACTATATCATCAGTTAAAGTAGGGCCAACTCCAAAGTGGATTACAGATATTTTAGAAAAGAGCGAAATAAGATCTATCAATAACATTGTGGACATAACTAATTACGTTATGATTGAACTTGGACAGCCCCTACATGCTTTTGACGTAACAAAACTTTCTTCAAAAAAAATCATTGTAAGAAACGCTGCCGATTTGGAAAAGATTACCGCTTTTGATGGCAAAGAGTATAAACTTGATTCTGAAATGCTTGTAATAGCAGACGATCAAAACCCTATTGCAATAGCCGGAGTGATGGGCGGAGAACATTCGAATATTGACGATAAGACTCAAACTATATTTTTGGAAAGCGCAATTTTTGATGCAGTGTCAATAAGAAAAACTTCAAAAAAATTAAACCTTTCAAGTGATTCTTCTTATAGGTTTGAAAGAGGACTGGACTGGGACGCAACCGAGTTTGCTTTGTGGAGAGCCGCAAATCTTATAATTGATATTGCCGGCGGCAAAATGGAAGCAAGAGAAGATTTGCAAAATACCAAATATGAAAAAACAAAAGTCACTTTAAGGGTTGAGAGAGTATCTAAAGTTTTGGGATATACTATCAAAGAAGACGAGATAGCTAAAATTTTAAGATTTTTAGGAATAGATTTGCAGTTGAAAGGCGAAATGATCCTCTGTACCGTTCCGCCCTGGCGCAACGATATAAAAGAGGAAGTGGATTTAATTGAAGAGATAGTAAGAATCAAAGGATATGACGCTGTGCCTTCTCCAAAAAAATATGAAGATCAATTATATACTCCAAACAATTCATTTCTTTCTACGATTATCGAAGAGTTTAGATTTAAATTAAACGGACTTGGTTTTAGCGAAGCATTAAACTATAGTTTTTCAGAGATTAGAGAGCTTGAAAAATTTGATTTGGAATATCGTTACAAAATATTAAACCCGATATCTAAAGAAAATGAAGTTTTAAGACCTTCCCTTCTTCCCGGATTGTATAAGAACTTGTGTCTTAATATTGGGCATGGCGCCCAAACGGTGTCATTATTTGAACATGGTAAAATTTTTGACGATGCCGGGGAAAAAAAGACTTTTGCCGTTATAATGTATGGTAAGGTATGGCAGGAATGGTGGAAATGGGCAGAACAAAAAATTGGTCCGAAATATGATTTTTATTTTGGCGGGGGAATAATAAAAAATATTTTACCATCGGATGAGTTTATGATTTTAGAAAATTTAACTCCAAAAAGTTATTATCATTCTGGGAAAACTGCTTCTATTGCTTATAAGGGGGAAGTTGTGGGACAGCTTGGTATTTTAAAGTCTTCAATTGTAGACAACATAAAAGATGATGTTTTTTATTGTGAAATTAATTTAGATCCGATTGAAAAAGTTTACATTGAGGAAACGTCTCTTTATAAAACATATTCAAAATTTCCTGTAGTAAAAAGAGATATTTCAGTAACTGCCGACAAATCTTTGCAGCTTGCAAAAATAGAAAAAGTAATTAAAAATATTATGGAGACAGGAGGTATTTTAAGAGAATATTCTTTGTTTTCAGTATATACAGATGAATCTAAGTTGGGGACAGGTAAGGTAGGCTATTCATTTAGATTGTCTTATAATAATAGCGACAGAACGTTAACAGACGAAGAAGTTAACGAAGATATAAGTGTTTTGCTAAAGCAACTTGATACAGGCTTAGATGTAAAACTTAGACAATAGTATCGTTATAAACTAAAATAGATCTGTCTAGAGGCTCTTGTCACATCACTAGACCTCTTGCAAAACTTAAGTATTAAATTCAAAACAAATACCTGCAACCCAAGTCAAATCGCAGTTCAAATCGCCCTTTGGCTTCTTTTAATCTTTTCTTCCATCTGCTTACTGCTTTCCTATCTGCTCCATATGCCTTCTTTGTTACCTCTTGTCCATACTTCTCATACATCTCTATTATTTCTAACATCTTTTGGCTACCTTGCTACTCTCAAACCCTCTTATTGCTTCTATCATTTTTAATATCATCCCATACAATGCGATATTATACCTAGCATTCCTTATTTGCATCCTTTTTCCTGCTCTTTTCTTCCTTCACGCTTTACTTTAACTTTGTTGCATTTGTGTTTTAACCTATACAATTTGAGAATACAGCGTCGGCTGAGCAAGACGGCGGCGCCCTCGGCGCCAAGAGCGCATCCGCTTATACCTATGCGGATGGCAAGCATCCGAAGAGGCGTCAGCGGTAAAGTCTTTGGCGGTTGTCAGCGGAAATGTGACCGTTGACAACATCATAGGCGTGTTTAATAGCTTTGGCAGTGATGGTGGAGGCGATGGCGTCGCGGTAGATCTCGGTGGTGTCGGGGAGATCAGCGATGCGAGTACCAAAATAGAAGAAATTATTGAAAAAGTTAGTATTAATCTGTCTGAAAGTCTTTCTGTGCTTTTTGTGTTGCCTCAGAGTCTTCTTGTACCTATTCTTGTTGTCCTCCTTGTTGTAGTTGTTGTTGTTGTAGCTGTTGTAGTTGTTGTAGTTGTTGTAGTTGTTGTAGTTGTTGTTGTGCTTCAGCTATTTGTTGTAGTTGTTGTAGTAGTTGTCGGCGCTTGTGTAGCCGTTGTTGTTGTACTAGTTGTTGTCGTTGTGCTGGTGATAGTTGTGCTAGTTGTTGTAGTTCTGTTGATGATAATAGTTGTAGTACTGGTTCTGGTGCGTCGTTTGCTACGACAATACTATTACCTTTTTTTCGTTGTGCTTCTTTTATTTCTTTAATTCTTTCTGGAGTAGTATGCCTTCTGTTTACAAGGGAAGCGCTCTTTTTATCGCACGAACTTAACATCAAACCAAATGAAATAAATTAACATATAAAAGTACAATAGAAGTGCTATGAAGCAGAAAAAGAAAGCAGGCAGGTCAGATGGAATGGGTTTAGGCGATTAGTGGGAGTAAAGAAAGGGACGTTTGACAAAACAGTAAGGATAGCAAGGAGCAAGAAAAGAAAAAGGGGGAGTGGGTGAGCAAAGAGAAAATTGAGTATAGAGGATATTGTAGGGATGATATTTGAGTACTTTAGGGCAATATCCTAACATATTATTTTATTAGACCTGAGACAGTTACAATGTCAGCAAAAGTTGTGGGTATAGACATAGGGTATTGTAAGAAGAAATATTAATGAGTAGTGGGGAATATGCACTAGATGGGAATAGGTATTGTTAAGGAAGGTGAGAAGCAGCAGTGATAGATGCTACAGAAATTGGGATAGAACGACCTAAAAAACAGCAAATGTGGTATAACAAAGACATTGGTAGTAGTGGAAATAAAAAGGAAACAAATAGTATGCACGGCGATAGATAGGGCAAGAAGCATAGTTGATTAATTCATTTGTTTTGAATTTAATACTTAAGTTATGCGAGAGATCTAATGCGCAGTAAATATCTGAAAGGTAAACATGAAAAGAATAAGACTGTCAATCTCATTTATTTTGCTTGGTTTTTTGATGTTAAGCTCGTGCGACAAAAAGAACGCTGCACTTGTAAACAGAAGGACTGCTACTCCAGAAAGAATAGAACAAATGAACCTCCGCAAAGCAAGCTTTGCGCGGTATCAGCAGTGGAAATCAAAGAGCTGTAATTGTTGCTGTGGATTTTGACCCCATGTTTAGCAACATAGCCCAAGAATCACTTCTCTGTTGCCTCATTGCTAGCGTTCCAATAAAGTCATCGCTCCAAGGCCGCCACCCCAAAAGT
>BNVV01000051.1 GCA_025998355.1 Endomicrobiia bacterium | reverse complement strand
AGTAAAAGAATGTTTCCCCCAAGCCCAAATAGTTGCAGGCAATGTTGTAACAGCCCAAGCAGCAGAAGATTTAATCAAAGCCGGTGCAGATGCTGTTAAAGTTGGTATCGGTCCCGGAGCTATATGTACGACAAGGATTGTGGCCGGTATAGGCACTCCTCAGATTACAGCAATCTATGATTGCGCGCAAGTCGCGGCAAAGTACGATATTCCTGTTATAGGAGATGGAGGAATTAAATATTCTGGAGACATTCCTAAAGCAATAGCTGCAGGGGCAAATGTATGTATGATGGGCTCCCTGTTTGCCGGAACAAAAGAAAGTCCTGGGGAAGATATAATTTTTAATGGACGGGCATTTAAAACTTATCGGGGTATGGGTTCTTCTTCTGCAATGTTAGCAGGAAGTAGCGACAGATATTTTCAGGACAATACGAAGAAATTGGTAGCCGAAGGCGTTGAAGGACGTGTACCTTACAGAGGCGCAGTCAGAGATGTTGTTTATCAATTGATTGGTGGGCTAAAAGCTGCAATGGGATATTGTGGTGTTAAAACGATACAAGAACTTAAAGAAAAAGGAGAGTTTGTTAAAATAACTTCCGCAGGGCTTGCAGAAAGTCATCCTCATGATATATTTATAACAAAAGAAGAAAGCAATTATTCAGGTGGCGCGTAACGCAAAGAAAGCAAAATATCTAGGGATATGCACAGGATGGTGGCATCGCTATTTTTTTAGTTTTTGGTTGTGGAATTATTTCTCTTTATTTACCTATGATAGCTTCTGTTTGTATCGATAAAGCACACGGCAAACGCATAAAAGCTTTTTTTGATTTTTTGATTGTCGAAGGCAACACCAAATTGCAGTCTATGAAACTTGCTTTGAGTCTAAAACGCAGTTGACTCAAGGCAAGTTTGTCGTAGTAAACATGTATAATAGGATGATCAGGGAGGCCTTTTCTATTAGCTAATACTATCTTTATCTGTCAACTTCTGCCGCTTTAGCCTCATTTCTGTAATGCCCCGGCGATCGCTAATCTCAAACACTACTAAGCGCGACGTTTTTTTGTTTGTAATACTCGCAAAAGCGAGTATCCATGTTAAATAGATTCCCGCTTCTGCGGGAATGACAATAGTACTAAGAGCCTCCTCCATGTTTATCTCTATCCAAAACTGAAGCAAACTTATCCAAGGCCTCGGCATAAACCTCCTGAGCATCAGCCAGAGTTATACGTATAATCATTGGAATTAATCGGAGCAGAAGCAACCCTATTGTTAGCCTCATTAACAGTATTTTCAGCCACCCTAAGCTTAGAACAAAACTCCCCTTTAATTGGTCACTGTTAAAGAGAAAAGTAAAAGATATGTGGCAGAAAACAGAGGATTTTTATACCAAACGCAGGCGCATCTTTGAAGCTACAATACTGTACTGTGCAACTTAAAGTAATTTGGCTATAGTGGTTTTATCAGGTGGTTTGCCTAGGGGAACTAGTTTTGATAACATATCTGCAAGCATTACAATCAACTGCTAACAATGAACCAAGAAAATGTCTAAATCATCTTAACACCCAAGGAGGTTCTTAGTTCTGCTACTGCATTATTGAACTTGTCGAACATATGATAAAAAAACTAAGTTTACGATTTAATTCCTTCGTTAACATACTAAAAAAGTTACGTTTCGTTGTTAATATAATTACAGGAAAGATAAAAATATTGCATTTATATCTTGTTAAGGAGTTTTTAGGACATTTTATTCTTGGAATGATTATTTTTTCCACCGTGCTTCTTATCACTGTAGTATTTGATACGGTGGATATGCTGATATCAAAAGGTGTCGCTCTTTCTATTGTTTTAAAAATGTTTATTTTTCAACTTCCAGATATTTTATCTTTTTCTATACCTATGGCTATACTTTTTGGTGTGCTTATGGCTTACACAAGATTATCGTCAAACAACGAAATTACTATAATGAAATCTTCAGGCTTAAATTATAAAACGCTTACAATGCCTATAATAATTCTTGTTTGCGCAATATCTTTATTTCTTGTATTTTTTAATCATTTATTAGCGCCTTCAATAAATGTCCATAAAAAAGTTCTTTGGGAAGAACTTATAGCAAAAAGACCTCTCTTTAAAATCCAAGAAAAATCAGTGATACTAATTGGTGATTATAGTTTATATGCAAATGAGGTAAAAAGCGAAGACAATACCCTTTCTGAAGTAAATATATATAAATTTGAAGACAAAGATAACAACGGTAAAAATACTGATAAGAGGAATGTTTTGCCTCAAAAAGATAAAGGTTCATGGCGTATAGCAGCGCCTTCGGCAAAGGTCAAAGCTTGCAAAAACGGCGTACTGCTAACGCTCTATGACGGATGGTGGCAAAAGGCACATCCTTCAGATACGAGCAGTATGCTACATGTAGCTTTTGGAACTTACACATTTTTTATACCTTTTGGAGACGCTATTGAAAATTCTAGCATACTTATTTCTGCAATAAAAACTCCTGAACTTATCAAAACTATAAAACAATACCGAAGTCAAAATAGGCCAATTAAGGCATACGAAAAAGATTTATGGTTGAGATGGGTAATGTCCTTTGCGCCTTTAGCTTTTGTAATTATCGCTTTACCTATAGGTATAATGACAAGCAGAGGGGGTAAGGCAGTAAGCTACATAGCGAGTTTAGGAATTATCGTAACTTATTATGCCCTACTTATCATTTCTGGAAGTTTAGGTGAAAAAGAATACATTTCGTTTGGAATTATATTGTGGCTTCCAAATTTTGTAATTACAACAGTCGGAATTTATTTATTTAGAAAAATGGTTAAAAAATGATAAAAATCCTCGATAAGTATATTATTAGAAATTTTGCAAAAACTTTTATGTTTATGGTGGCAGCGCTTTCGCTTGTAACAGTAATATCTGAATCATTGCAACTAATAAATCTTTATATGAAGCATAAAGCCCCTTTTAATCTTATATTACTTCATCAGATTTCAAATATTCCTGAAAATCTTATGCAAGCGCTTCCTATAGCTACGCTTTTAGCCGTGTTATTTTCTTTCAGCAATTTATCGCAAAAAAATGAAATAACGGTAATTAAAGCTGCCGGAATAAATATATGGCGAATTATAACAATATTTCTTATAACAGGTTTTATTATAGGGATGGGCGATTTTGCCGTTAGAGAAACTATTGTTCCAAAAACAAGTTTATACAACGAAAAAATAAAAAAAGAAAAAATAGAAAAAGAAAAAATAATAATCCAAACGGATTATTATAACCAAATAGTGGCTTTGCCTGATAATACTAGAATAACAATAGGGCATTTAGATACGAAAGCTGGCATAATGAAAGATGTTGTAATGGAAAAATACAATGATGCGTTTGTAATAGGAAAACTTATTTTAGCCAAAGAAGCAAGGTGGGAAAACAATTCTTGGGTTTTTAAAAACGGTGTCATAAGAAATTTTAATATTAAACCTTTGAGTGATATAAGAAATTTTGATAGTAAACCTTGGGATGAAATGTACTTTAAAGATTATAATGTCTACGTGCATATAACACCGAAAAATTTGACAGTAAAAACAAGAAACGTCCGCCTTGAGGCTATGAGTGTTCGTGAATTTAATAAACATATAAATCAACTAAAAACTTTTGGACAAGATGTAGTTAAGGCAAAAATTATCTTAAATATGAGGTTTGCATCGATGTTCTCTCATGTTGTAGTAATGATGATTGCTATTCCTTTTGCAGTGGGCATAGGGAAAAGATTAAATAAAATGGTAAGTTTTATCCTTGCGGTGTGCGCGGCATTTGCTTATTGGAGCGTACAGGCGATAGCAAGATCGCTGGGTGAAAACTTGATACTGTCTCCACCTATTGCCGCTTGGCTTCCAAATATTATATTTTTAGCGATCGGGATTTATTTTCTTATAAAAGTAAAAAAATAGTTGTACTGTCAGCTAGCCTTGTATTGATATCACTACAAATACATGAAATCTTTTACGGTTTCCGCTATACTTGCAATGAGGATTTGCAACTACATGTTGAATTTGGATTAAAGTATGCATGGATGTACATATTGTATAATTTTGTTATAATGCCTGGCAGCATAGAAGTGTTATTTTTGTGTTTTTTTTGTTTTTAATTTTTTTGGACTTAGAACAGGAGATAAAAATGACTTTGAAAGAGAAGGTAGAAAAGACTTTGGAATCCGTAAGACCACATTTACAAGCAGATGGCGGAAATGTTGAATTAATAGATGTTACTGAAGATGGAATTGTAAAGGTAAAGCTTACAGGCGCATGCGGATCGTGCCCGATGTCAGCTATGACTTTACAGTACGGCGTTACAAATGCAATTAAGCAGGCCATTCCTGAAGTAAAAGAAGTTCAACAATCTATATAGTCAATTGACTTCTGTACTAGTAAGCTTTGTGCTACTTAGATTTCAGAAAAAGTTTTGGCTGTTTTATGAGAGGCAATATTTTGAAATAGTTACCAAAAAAGATGTGGTAAACATTTAAGCTATGATAAAAGATAAAAAAAGGAGTTTCCATTAAATCGTACATATCGAGTTTTGATGCCAAAGGCGTTTTAAAAATATAAACGAGTTTTATACATCTGTAATGTTTAGGAAGGGGGCAAGATGGCTACTGTGGTCATGAAGTTTGGCGGTTCTTCTGTAGCAGATGCTGATAAAATAAAACATGTTGCCGGAAAAATAGTTGCAAAGAGAGGTGCCGGCAATAAAGTTGTTGTTGTGGTTTCGGCTCCCGGCGATACAACCGACGACTTGCTCGCAATGGCTAATGAAATTACATCCAATCCTCCTGCCAGAGAAATGGACGTGTTGCTTGCAACTGGAGAAATGGTTTCTAGTTCACTTCTTACAATGGCGCTTAGTGCTGTTGGTGAAAAAGCAATTTCTATGACAGGACCACAAGCAGGAATCCTTGCAGATACCAATTATACTCACGCAAAGATCAAGAAAGTTAATCCTAAAAAAATTAGAACTCAGCTTACAAAAAACAATATAGTTATAGTTGCAGGCTTTCAGGCTTTAAATCATAAGGGCGATATAACAACATTAGGCAGAGGAGGATCAGATTTAACAGCAGTCGCTTTAGCGGCAGAATTAAAAGCCGATTCTTGTGAAATATATTCCGATGTAGAAGGCGTGTATACAACCGATCCCAGGGTTGTAAGAAATGCAACCAAGCTCGATTATCTGTCTTATGATGAAATGCTTGAAATGTCAGGTTCAGGAGCTCAAGTGTTGCAGTCAAGAAGCGTAGAGGTTGCAAAAAAATTTGGTGTTGAAATACATGCGAGAAGCACTTTCAGCCAAAACCAAGGGACTATAATAACAAGTGAAGAAAAAATCTGGAGGGGAAAGATGGAAACATTGCTTGTTTCGGGGATAACTTTTGACAAAAATCAGGCAAAGTTTACAATAATAGATTTGCCGGATATTCCAGGTGTAGCGTCAAAGATATTCTGCAGACTTACAAAAATCGGAGTCAACGTAGATATGATTGTTCAATCTGCTGCAGTAGATAAAAAAAATGACATTTCATTTACGGTAGGCAGGCAGGAAATGAAAAAGACGCATGCAGAACTTGATAAGATAGCCGGCGAATTTAAGTCTCCGCAGGTTGTATACGACGAACATGTTGCAAAAATTTCGGTTATAGGAATAGGAATGAGAAGCCATTCGGGTGTAGCGGCAAAAATGTTTGATATTCTTTGTAAAAAAGGTATTAACATTGAGATGATTTCCACCAGCGAAATTAAAATATCATGTATAGTGGATGAGCTTGATATGCCAAGAGCCGTGGAAGAGTTGCATAAAGGTTTTGGGCTTTCCAAGAAGCGCCAGTAAGGAGATTTGTTATATTATGGGGTCAAAAGGGTTTACATTAGTAGAACTTATAATAGTAATCGTAATAATAGGAGTGCTAAGTATTGTAGCTATTCCTGTATATAAAAGTTACATAAATAAAACAAAAATTGCACAAAACAATGCTGGCATTGAAAAATCTGTAGAAAAAGAAATCCCTAAGACAATACCTTAAGTGTAAGTTACGCAATCAGTAAATAGGAGGTATATACAGTGTAAGACTTGTCGAGAATTATGCGTTTCCTTTAAGTGATTAGGGAAAATGAAATTTAAAGCCCCTGTGTTCTTATAAACATTAGCGGCAAGTCAAGGTAGTGATACCCACCCCTTATGAAATTTGTACGTAGGTTTACCAAGAGGTCTAATGATAAAAGTAGAGAATATTCGTAAACGATTTGGCTTTAAAGATGTTCTTTGTGGAGTGGATTTTGAAGTTTGTGACGGAGAGACTATTGTTATTATAGGATCTTCAGGGGGTGGAAAGAGTATTCTTTTAAAAAATATAGTGGGTCTTGTAAAACCTGATGTGGGTTCTGTAAAAATAGATGCTGTTGATATAGTAAAATGTTCTCCTTTAGAGTTGCGTGAGACACGAAAGAGGATAGGTTATGTATTTCAGGAGGCAGCCCTTTTTGATTCTCTGGATATTTTCGACAATGTTGCATTTGGTTTAAAAACGCTTACCTCTCTTGATGAGGAAGAAATAAAACAAAGAGTTGTTCATTGCCTTTCTATGGTGGGCTTGGAAAATATTGAACATTTAAAACCATCGGTACTTTCGGGTGGAATGAAGAAACGTGTAGGTTTGGCAAGAGCTATTGCATATCAGCCTAAATATATTTTATATGACGAGCCCACTACAGGGCTTGATCCCATAATGTCAGATGTTATAAGTAACTTGATAATAAATTTAAAAGAACGTCTGAACATTACTTCTATCGTTGTAACGCATGACATGAAGTCTGCTTGTAAAATTGCTGACAGAATAATAATGCTTCATGAAGGCAATATTATTTTTAGTGGTACGCCTAAGGAAACCCAAAATAGTAAGAATGAATATGTAAGACAGTTTGTTGAAGGCTCAAGCCACGGCCCGATACTTATAGACAGAACTTTTAAAAACTTTTAAAATAAAGTTTACGAATTTGTAAAAGGTTTTGGTATACCTACAGACAAGACTTTCAAAATAGGAAGAATATGTGAACAATAAACTTAAATTAGGGATTTCCATAACAATAGGACTTTTTGCGACAGTTGTTTCAATTTTTGCTGTGGGACCATTTTCCCTAGAAAAAACTTATAATATTTATGTAATATTTGACGATAGTTCAGGTCTTCCCCAAAAGGCTAGCGTTAAAATAGCTGGCGTTGATGTCGGTTTTTTGAAAAAGCGTTCTTTAGAAGGTTCAAAGGCAAAGTTAAAACTTTCAATAGGTAGCAATGTTCCATTGTACAAAAATGCTTCTGCCAGCATTGTAACCATGGGTGTTGTCGGGACTAAGCATATTAAAATTCTACCGGGAGATCAAAGTTGTCCTTTACTAAAGGATGGAGATTATATATCTGCTCTTGAAGACACTTCGGACCTAGCAAATATTGCAAATAAAATTAGCAGAGCTCTCGATAGTGGAAAAGACAGTAATATATTGGGAGATTTTAATGATGTCCTACATTCTCTCAAAAGTTTTTTGGAAAGTCCTGTATTTCAGAATAGTGACATGGTAAGTGATATGGCAAGAATAGCGAAAAACCTCAGCAAGTTTTCCGACGACCTTGCAAGCTCGTCCTTAGGTGGTGACATACAAAATACATTATCGACAATTAAAGATGCTGCATCTAAACTCAATACATTAGCTACCCGATTATGCGATGGAAACGGAGTGGCTGCATATCTGATAAATGATAAACAGCCTAAAGAAGATTTAAAGGAAGCTGTAGCATCTGCAAAGGAAACTGTAGCGTCTGTAAAAGCAGCCCTTAACAAATATGACAAGTTAAAAGTAAGTTTTGATCCTGTTGTAAGATATAACATAAAAGATAAAAAACTCAAGTTTGATTTTGGTGGAAGCGTGCAAGATGAACATAAGTTCCTTTATCTCGGCGGCTCAAATATTCCAGAAAGCGGTTCTGTAAATGATAGTGACGAAAAAAACAATAAAAACAAAATCAAACCAGAATTTTTGTTAGGTGGTAGATTTGAAAAATTTGAACTTTACGGTGGAATAATCAGGGGTAAACTAGGCGTGGGGGGTGGGTATTCTTTCTTCCAACCTATATACGCTTCTGACGAAACGTTGAAAATTAATTTAAATGCATACGATTTCACAAGAAAGACCCATGGGCCTAAAATTGACGCAGACATAAGATTTCATTTAGCAAAATGGTTCTATCTTGGAACTATTATCGAAGATATCACTAGGTTTAATTACGAAACTGCATTTACACCTTATCTCAGTTTCAAATTTAAATTTTAAGATTTTCATAATAGAAGTCTTTCTTGTTTTCATAGTCAACTAACTTTATTGATCTTTTGTAGCAATCCACCTTTTTTCAAAAAAAAGGGGTGATAGTGAGGTATTTATTAGAAATTTTCCCAAAATCAAAACAAATACTTATTTTTATCAAACGGAGAAAAATGTATGAAAGGAACAAAGTAATTTAAGTAGACTGGCAGAAAAAAGAACGAGGAATGTATTGGCAATAATAGCAATGTTTGCTTGCACTAGCATTTGTTTAGGAGAGCATACAATAACGATTGACTTTGCTCTTACTCCTGTTATTCGTGATGGACGGAGAGCTTTCCCTTTTGTCGCTGGTAATTCTGATAAACCGAATGGAAC
>BNVV01000050.1 GCA_025998355.1 Endomicrobiia bacterium | reverse complement strand
ATGATATTTGCTTTAATGGCATCAATATGCACAGATGGAATATTCTCGTCAAATTTGTCGAGGCTCTCTATTTGATAAGAGATTTTTTCAAAACAATCTTTAATTTTAAATATTTCCATTACTATAATGTATTTTGCAAAGTTACTGCTTTTTTATAAAAAACCATAACAATTTGTCAAAGTTTTTTCAACAAATTTAAATTTTTTGGTTAATAATTTTTTTTTATGCACATATCACTTACCACTGAAAAATACCGGTAGCAAAAATTAAAAAAAAAATTTGGTAGATATAAAAATAAATTGTAAATTCGCGGTGAGATATACACCACCAAAAACAAATTGCCATGAAAAAACGTCACCTTATTTTTTTCAGTTTCCTTTTTTTACCTTTTTTGTTGCCCGCACAAAGCAGTAAATACAGTTTTTTGTATGACGAAGCGGGCAATTGCATACAAAAATATTACACGGTGGTTGTTCAACAGGCGCCTTCCAATACAAATAACTCTCCGGATAATTTGGAATTAGTATCTCAGTTTGATTTGCCGGATAAACCGGATTTAGCACCTCAAATAGATGAAATAGGCGATGTTAAGATTTCGGTTTTTCCAAACCCTACAACAGGGATATTTAATATAAATTCTATATCAAGCACCAATGGAAATTTCATTGAACAATCGTATCAACTTGTTTTTCTTGATTTGAACGGCAAAGTTCTTTTAACAAAACAAATTTCAAACGCTGATACACAGTTAGATATATCTGCCTATCCATCAGGCACTTATCTTTTATGTATTAGATTTGCAGGTAAGCAATCGGCGTGGAGAATCATAAAAAGTTCATAAAGTTTGTAAAGTTTATAAAGTTAAAAGTTCATAAAGTTAAACCTTAAATAGTCAATAGATATGAAAAAAATTATACATACATTTTTCTTTCTTTTGTTTATAGGGAATATTTTCGGGCAGGAGATTGTTTACACGATACCTGCTGAATCAGCTGTAAGTCCAAGCGGTGCTGCAACATACAATATTCCAATAGAAGTTCCTGTCGGAACAAACGGTGTTCAGCCAAATATTTCAATTGTCTATAATTCCCAAAGCGGAATGGGCAATTTGGGACTTGGTTGGGATATTTGCGGTGTTTCAACAATAACAAGAGGCATTAAAAGTATTTACTACGATGATAGCGTTTTTAATAATTTCATTAGTTTCACTAATGAAGACCAACTTTATTTGGATGGACAAAGATTGATTTTGTTAAGTGGTACACATTTTCAAGTAGGAGCAATTTATGGTTTTGAGGTTGAAAATTACAGTAGGATAACAATAAAAAGTTTTGAAAATCATATTTATTTTGAACTAAAAACTCTTGACGGACAAATAATAGAATATGGGAAAGGCAATTCTCGTTTGACCAATGCTGCATCTTACGGAACGAACACACGCGAATTTGCTTGGAAAATCAGCAAAACAAACGATGTTTTTGAAAATGAAATAAATTATCTATATACAGAGCGCGGACAATATTTAAAGAAAATTACATACTGCAACAATGAAATTGATTTTACCTATCAAAAGAATAATGTAAATCCTCAAAAGAGATATATAAACACTTTTCTTTTGGCACAAGACTCAGTATTGAGTAGAATTGCGGTAAAAGTTACTAATACTTTAATAAAAACATATACTTTTAACTATAATTCGACTCACAATATTTGCAGATTAACCGACATTAAATCTTATGCGGGAACTATTTCAAGTCAAAATTTGCTTGGCACAACGTCTATTGAGTGGGAACAGGATAATAGCACAATACAAAATATTGTTGTAACACCTATGTGGGATGGACATATTACAACCGTAAATAATGGATATTTATACACAGGTGATATAGATGGTGATGGTTATAGAGATTTGATTCAGGTTTGGACAGGGAGTCAGGCAACAGACGAACAGGGATATATTAAAATTTATCTTCACGATAGACAGTTACCTATTGTCAATTTTGGGGCTATAAATCAAACTTTTCCAAATTTTGTTACAAAACTTGTAGTTGGAGATGTAGAAAATGACGGTAAAGATGAAATAATTTTAATTACGTCAGATGCAATTACGTCAGATATAAAAATTTCGACTTTTGGTTTAAGTTCTTCGGGAACAAGTCTTTCGTTAAAAAGTGTAGCATTAATTGATACTAATGTATTTGTAAATCATCTAAGTAATTATACGGATTATACTGCTTTGTTAACAAGTCTAAACGGTGATGAGTATCAAGATTTGCTAATCATACCTTATTGGAAAAGAAATGCAAATTTAACTGCCAGTGATTCTAAAATGATTTTTCATAAAGGAAAATCAGGTGGTATTTTTAATAGTGCCGAATACGTAAATATTAATATGGCTGATAATCAGGGTGTTTGGGGAAACAAAGCACTCGTTGGAGATTTTGATGCGGACGGTAAATTTGATATTTTGCATATATTAGCAAATAACATTTCCTCGTCACATAGTGTTTATTCAAACTATTTTAATATTTTTGAATCTAAACAATGGAATAGTTGGACTGAAGATGGGCTTTTCTGGTACAAAAATAATAATTCTAATAAACCACGTGCAAGATTTGACGTACTGTATCCTATTGATGTAAATGTTGATGGCAGAACGGATTTACTTGTACATCAGCCTGCAGGATACGACTATGATTGGTTTATATTAAAAAGTAATGGATTAGATGCTTCACCAACACGTCAAGAAATAGATTTACCTCATGTTCACAGCCACAAAGATTATCTTAATTACGACTTGCAATACCCTATTTTTCTGGATTATAATGGTGATGATTATGTTGACATAGTAATTGCCGATGAAGTTTATTTGCACACAAATTGTAATGGTTTTTGTAGAACGGATTGGATTTTTTACAAAAACAATAATGGAACTTTTCAATATGATACCACTATAGTATCAACCACAGAACTTTCCAAAATGCAACCTGTTGTGATTGATATCAACAACGATGGGGTTCAGGATTTGGTTTATGCGGATGGTACAAATTATCGCGCTTTCACTATGCCAAATGTTGGAAAACGCAATCTTGTTAAAAAAATAACAAACAATCTTGGACAAAGCGAAGAATTTACTTACAAAAACAATGCTTCTTACGAAAAACCTGTTGCCGGCAATGTCCGCACAATGAACGCTCCGCTTATGCTTGTTGATAGACATAAACAAATAAATGGAGAAACAATAGAATATCAGTTTAATAAGGCAAAAATGCACAAAACAAAGGGCTTTTTGGGCTTTGAAAAAATTGTTGCAAAGAATCTGACAACAGGCAACAAAACAGAAAGCAATTATGCAGTGGTTAATGCTAATCAATATTTTAACTTTGCTTTAATATCTCAAAAAGACTCTATTGGTAATCAGTTAGTTGCAACTACTAATTTTTATAATCGAGATATTATTAAAACAAGCAAACGTTATATTTCTGTGGTAGATAGTATTGTTTCTGTTGATGTGTTAAAAGATATTAGGAAGAAAAAAATCAATATTTATGATACTTGGGGACGACTAACTTCCGACACATTATTGGAGGGCGATTATAAGACTATTACATCATATTCAAACTTTATTGCAAAAAATCAATCAGTTATTGCTTATTTGCCTCAAAACAAAACAATAAAATATCAAAAAGGCTCTGAAATTAAGGAATATTTAACAAATTTAACTTATAACGATAAAGGGCAAATTGCATCACAAACAGACTTTGCGAACAAAAGCGAAAATATTGTTACAACTTACGAATATTATCCGAGCGGAAATCTTAAAAAAGTTTTAAAAAATGTTGCAGGACTTCCAAAAGACTCTGTGAGATACGAATATGATAGCCGATTTAGATATGAATTAAAAAGAATAAATACCTTTGGGCAATTTTCTCAAAGAAATATTGATACTATAAAAGGGTTGTTATTGTCTGAAGCAGGCATTGACGGACTTACAACAAGTTATACTTACAACAAAGCAGGACAAATAATTTCCAAAACCGAGCCTAACGGCGTGATTACTAATTACCTGTACAATAAAGATACAGCTCACGGTGCATTGTATAAAGTTACAGAGACTATTCCAAGTATCAACAGTCAGATAATTAGTTATTATGACAGTGTCGGGAGAGAGGTTTATAAAACCCAAACAGGCGCAAATGCTAATCTGTTGCACAGCAGTAAACAGTATAACGCTAAAAATCAATTAACTAAAGAGATTTTGCCACATGAAACAAATGATACTACTGTAGCGTATAAACAATATAATTATGATAATTTTCATAGAGTTAATACAATAACTAAATTTGACGGTGTTTTTACTAACCGAATACACTATATTTATGCGAGCAAGCTTATTGCTACTATGGATATGATTGATTATCAACAGATTTCTTCTACGAATTTTGATAATGCCGGACTTGTTGCCTCAAAAACAGACAGAGGAGGCACTATCACTTACAGTTATAACGCTGAAAAACAGCCTGTTAAAATTATAGTAGGCGGAATAGAAACACAAAGAATTACTTATGACCAATATGGTTATCAAGATTCGTTGATAGATGCCCACGCAGGCAAAATTGCTTATCAAAATTATCCGGACGGAAAAGTAAAACAGAAGATAAGTCCTAAAAACAATCGCACTGTCTATCAATACGATGCATTGGGGCGTATAATAACAGAACGAACGCTTGACTTGGACAGTGCTCATACTTATGCTTATAGTTACATTGCCGGCGGAAATGGTATTGGGCAACTTGCGTCAGAAACTTATTATGTGCGTCAGATTAGCAGAGGCAGCGATGGTGGTATTCAGATAGGTACTGATTTGCATATTACAATTGACATGCATGCCTCTTTGGACAAAATCATACACAAAAAATGTTATACCTACAACAGCAATCATTTATTGCTATCAGACACAAATATTTATGAAAATGTGAAATATGTACACAGTTATACCTACGACAGTCTTTGGCGTTTAAAAACCCAAAAATCGCCTTCAAGTGTAACAACTACGTATATTTACGACAATTATGGCAACATTTCACAAATAAAAGTGAATAATTCGGCTGTTTGGACACAGAACGAGATAAGTGCCAAAGGTAAAATCAAGCAATTTACACTCGGCAACGGACTTGTTGAAAATCGCACATATCTTAATAATTCCTTAATTAGCAGTCAAACTGTAAATAATAGCACCGTAGCACTTTTTTCACAATTCTATAATTACGATAGGCACTACAACCTAACTCTTCGCAACAATCCTCGTTATGGCAGAAAAGAAACGTTTACTTACGACAATCTTGATAGGTTAGTATCGATTCACGATAGTGCTAATGCCGAAGTTTACCCAATAACTTACGCATCAAACGGCAATATAACCAACAAATATGATGCAGGACAATATGTTTATTCCACATCACCTCGTCCTTACAGACTTATGGACGTGTATGAGACCGACACAAATTATAACAACGGTGTAGGTAGCAAATTTGAATATTTGGATTATAATTATTTCAACAAAGCAACACTTATAGAACTTGGAGGAGGTAAATATTCTCTTTATTACGGTGTTGATAAACAAAGAATTAAATCTATTGATAGTATTCCACAGCGAAAAACTGTTCGCTATTATTTTGGCAGTTATGAAAAAGAAATTATAAATGACACAGCAACTCATATTGACTATATTTTTGCTCCGAGCGGTTTGGCTTTGATTGTGAAAACTCATATTGCTACTGCTGCCGTTGGTAAAGGAGCCGGAGGAATTGGCGATGGCACAGCGACAACACAGCCCGGTATTCCAAGTGGCTACGATTTTTACTATGTTAGCACCGACAATCTCGGCTCTATTGTAATGATTACTAATACAAGCAAGACCGTTATTTCAAAATATTATTATCAACCTTTCGGCGGGAGAGTGTTGCTTGCAGGCACAGATATAACTCCACGCGGCTACACATTTCACGAGCATTTGGCTACTTTTGGGCTAATAAATATGAACGGCAGATTTTACGACCCTGTTCTTGCCCGTTTCCTCAGTCCCGACCCATACGTGCAAATGCCCAATTTCACGCAAAACTACAATCGATATGCTTATGCACTCAATAATCCGTTTAAGTTTAGGGATCCGAGTGGGGAGTTTATCATCACTTTTATAGTGAATGCAATAATTGGATGGGTAAAAGGCGATGATTTTGAAGAAGGATTACAAAAAGGAGGCAATGCTTTTGTCAATCACTTTAAAATATTTGGAGGATTGTTTACAACAGATAAAACCAAGAATTTTTGGGGACAGGCTTGGGAACTTGTTTCTCGCTTTACTTGGCAAGGAATACAAACCGTGGTTGGACATATTTACACACAAGTTTCTAATTTATCAGGACAAATAGATAAGGTTGATTATAAAGGAGGAGCAACTGTTTCCAGTGGCAATTTTTGGGGACAAAGAGGAGCAGCAATAACTATGGGCAGTTATATCAATGGCAGTAGAGAACTTACAGCCAATGCCGACAATTCCCTTTTTCAGCATGAGTATGGACATTATTTACAAAGTCAGTCGGTAGGACCAATTTATTTTGCTCTTTATGGGATACCAAGCTTAATTAGTGCGAGCAAAAAGCCCCCTCATAACCATGACTATTTTCGGACAGAACAGAATGCTAATGAACGCTCTTTGGCGTATTACACTCAAAAAACAAAATCTTTTGGGCTTGATGATGGCTCTTGGGATTATAAATTAAATCCTGTTGTTGGTTTTCCTTCAAATATGCCATATTGGACAAATCAAGAGTATATAAACCTATACTTTCGAAAGAAAAATAATTTATTTTTTAATGTTTTACGTGTAAATTTTTAATAATATGAAGTGTAATAGTTTTTTTATAATTTTAATTATTTTATTATTTGTTAGTTGCGATTTTAACTTCCGCAAACCAGATAGAAGGTTGCGCGTAACTAACCATTCAAATACTGCTATTTATTTCACTGTGATTCGAGGGACTGATATGCCACCAGAGATACTCGCTACTTATGTTTCATTATCTGAGTATTATGTACTAATACAACCATTCTCATCTTCAATTGCTATACCACCAATAAATAGGGTAACTAAATCTTGGGACCAGTATTTGTATTGGTGTAGTGGTAGACGGGGTGCCTTTTATATATTGAATGTAGAAAAAATAACAGATATAAATAATCAACAACAACTTAGGGAAAATATTCTTCAAAGATACGATATTAATCTACAAGATATGATAAATCTTAATTGGGAAATATCCTATCCTCCTACTGAGGCAATGAAAGATATAACAATGTATCCGCCGTATGAAGAGGTTATGCAAAATGATTGAATCATCAAATCAATATCACTACATTAGCCCCGACAATCTCGGCTCTATTGTGTTGATTACTAATCCAAGTAAGACTGTTATTTCAAAATATTATTATCAGCCTTTCGGCGGGAGAGTGTTGCTTGCCGGCACAGACATCACCCCACGCGGCTATACCTTCCACGAGCATTTGGCTACTTTTGGGCTAATAAATATGAACGGCAGGTTTTACGACCCTGTGTTGGCGAGATTTTTAAGTCCTGACCCATACGTACAGATGCCGGATTTCACACAAAACTACAATCGATATGCCTATGCACTCAATAATCCGTTTAAATACACTGATCCGAGTGGGGAGTTCTTTATAACTTTTTGGGTTAATGCGATAAAAGCGTGGACACATGGTGAAAACGGATGGAAAGCGGGTGCTAATGCAATTGGTAATCACTTTAAAATACTTAACGGATTGCTTACAGCAGATGAAACTAAAGGTGATTGGGGGCAATTGTGGGAAATTATTTCACGTTTCACTTGGCAAGGAATACAAACCGTGGTAGGTTTGTTAGTTGCAGAGGTTTACAATATGGCAGGCGGGGTGGAAAGCGTTGATTATTATAATCCTACACATCGAGACTTAATAAATAGTTTAAGTTTGAGTGCCAAGTGGTATGATTATTTCGACCCATTTGGCATTTTGTTTGCCGGTTGGATAAATGCATATTATTACAATAAAAACCAATAAGATAGGAGGATATTATGAAAAAGTTATTATTTATTATTAGTGTTGCAATCAGTATATTGCTATTTAGTTGCAAATCACCATTTAAAACATTAGCAGGTACTTCGTGGATAAGTGTTACCGAGTATAGAAAAATTACTTTAGAATTTACGTCAGACAAAGATTTTAATATCAATTATTTGGATTATAATAACGGGAGTAACAATTTTTCTAATGGTACTTATGTTTATGATAACCCTGAAATTTCAATTACCTACGCCTTTTCCGGTAATGGGCGAGAAACATTTTATGGAACAATAAATGGCAGTGCTATGATTTTTTCTAAAGGTAATGAACAAATTATATTTTTAATTGATAATTAAAGAAATATGCTAATATTTTGTATAAAATCTGGTAATTTAAAAAAAAATTACTAAATTTGCAGAGTGAAATTAATCAAGTGATACAACAACGTGGTGAAATCTGATATATATATGAAAAAAAATCTTAAATTTATCTTTTTTATAATTCCTTTATTTGTCGCTTTGAGTTGCGAAAAAGACCCTCAAGGCGGTGCCTTAAAAATCAATGCACAAGTTGTTAATGGAAACAATTATAATGATTCTATTGACGAGGTAAAAGTATTTACAATTGATGATTATCCATTTTTA
>BNVV01000049.1 GCA_025998355.1 Endomicrobiia bacterium | reverse complement strand
CAAAATACTTTGTGCGTTGTAACTTTCTTTTGAATTTTTGCTTTGCGAAACTCTTGCTCATTTGCCATCAAAAAGCAAACATCGCTCAAAGGCTTGATTTGCAAAAAGTTCAAAATTACTTGCGTTCCTTGGATAAAGTTCTTTGTTTTTTTAGGAAACTCAAAGGAGACAGCGCAAAGCTCTTTTATCTTTAATTTTACCAAAGAAACTTTACTCAAAAGGTTGCTTTGACAGTTTTGTCCAAAAACTCTCAAAGCTAAGCCCTTGTCAATTTTTGAGCTTGTTTTGGTAACTGACGTTGTTTTGCAAGGCGGCTAAAATATTAGCACGGTAAATACGAAAACTTAATAAGTAAAAAATAGGTGTATGGAGTAGGGAGGCGTGCATGAGAAGCGATCAAATAAAGAAAAGTGCGCTAAGAGCGCCTAATAGATGTTTGTTGTATGCCACAGGAATAAGCCCAAAAGATTTGAACAAGCCTTTTATAGGCATTGCTTCGTCTTTTTCGGATTTGGTACCCGGGCATGTTGCAATGCGTGATTTGGAGAGATATATAGAAAGAGGTATTGCCGCAGGAGGCGGAGTTCCTTTTATTTTTGGTGCTCCTGCTGTATGCGATGGTATAGCTATGGGGCACAGTGGCATGCACTATTCGTTGGGCTCAAGAGAAATAATTGCTGATTTAGTAGAAATAGTTTCTAATGCTCATATGCTAGACGGGCTTGTTCTTTTATCAAATTGTGATAAAGTTACACCTGGTATGCTCATGGCTGCTGCAAGACTTAATATACCTGCCATTGTTGTTACTGCAGGCGCCATGATGACTGGAATGTATGAAAAGAAAAGACGCTCTATGGTCAGAGATACATTTGAAGCAGTGGGACAGTTTCAAGCGGGAAAAATTACAGAACATCAGTTGTCAGAATTGGAAATGGCTGCATGTCCAGGCGCCGGCTCTTGCCAGGGAATGTACACTGCAAATACTATGGCTTGTTTAACGGAAACAATGGGAATGTCTTTACAAGGGTGTGCTACTGCTCTTGCTGTAAGTGCAAATAAAAAAAGAATCGCTTATGAGTCGGGGATAAGAGTTGTTGAACTTGTGAAAGCAAATATAAAACCGTGTGATATTTTAACATTAGACGCTTTTAAAAATGCGATTACTCTAGACATGGCCTTAGGCGGTTCCACAAATACAGTTTTACATCTTCCAGCTATAGCAAATGAAGCGGGAATAAAACTGCCGTTGGAATTGTTTGACGAAATTTCCAAAAAGACTCCTCAAATTGTATGCTTGGAACCAGCAGGTGACCACTACATGGAAGATTTGGATAATGCTGGCGGTGTGTCTGCCGTATTATTTGCAGTTCAGGATAACTTGGCTCATTCTAAAACGGTAACGGGTCCCGACATAGTTGAAATTGCAAAATCATCAAAAATTTTAGATGAAGATATTATAAGAGCAAATAATCCATATAAACATGAAGGTGGTATTGCGGTGTTGAGAGGCAATATTGCTCCTAACGGCGCTGTTGTAAAGCAGGCGGCGGTAAGCGAAAAGATGAAAGTTTTTTCAGGTAAAGCGCGCGTGTTTAATTCTGAAGATGACGCTATGAAATCTATACTTGATAATAAAATTGTAGCGGGTGACGTTGTTGTTATAAGGTACGAAGGTCCCGCAGGTGGACCCGGCATGAGAGAAATGCTCGGTCCCACAAGCGCGTTGCATGGAATGGGATTAAGTGACTGTGTAGCTCTTCTTACCGACGGACGCTTTTCCGGAGGGACAAGAGGTCCATGTATAGGGCATATTTCTCCGGAAGCGGCGGCAGGTGGAACTATAGCTGCAATTAACGATGGTGATGTTATAAATATAAATATACCAGAAAGAACGTTAAATGTTGAATTAACAGACGAAGAAATAAAGGGAAGAATTGTAAAGGCTGTTAAGCCTGAGCCAAAAATTAAAACTGGTTGTATGGCTCGTTATGCCAAACTAGTGCAATCAGCTGACACCGGCGCTGTTTTAAAATAGTATGAAAAGGTTAGTTTTGTTGGCAGAGCGCAATGTGTCTTTGAGAGAACAGCCGTTTCTGGTGCGCTTTTTGAGCTAACCTTGCTGGCTATGCTCCTTTTTGGTAAATTTGGTTTGTTTTTTGGTAAATATTTCAAAATATTGCCCCTTACAAAACAGCCGAAACTTCCTCGAAAATCTAAAAAGCGCGAACACCAAATACATAAGTTAGTTGGTCATAAAGTGCAGTGTTAAAAAAATTATATGCGCTTAGGGAAGGTAAATTATGCAACAGAAAACTGGAGCTCAGATTTTGGTAGAAAGCTTATTAAAGGAAAATGTCAAGATAGTTTTTGGACTTCCCGGCGGGCAAGCTTTACCGATATTTGACGCGATTCATGGATCGAAGTTAAATTTTATTTTGACAAGACACGAACAGGGCGCTGCCTATATGGCTGATGGATATGCCCGTTCTACAGGTAACCCTGGCGTATGTATAGTTACCTCAGGACCGGGAGCTACAAATATAGTTACAGGGCTTGGTGTTGCCTATATGGATTCTGTGCCTATGGTTGCAATTACTGGGCAGGTTGCAACGAACGTAATAGGACAAGACGCATTTCAAGAGGCTGATACTACAGGTATTACAAGACCTGTAACAAAGCATAACTTTTTGGTTAAAGACGTAAAGTGTTTGGCAATGACCATAAAAGAGGCATTTTATATTGCAACTACAGGAAGGCCAGGACCTGTTTTAGTTGATATTCCCATTGATATTCAACGTGAGGTTTGCGAATTTACTTACCCAAGTAAAGTTGAAATACGTTCGTATAAACCTACTTACGAAGGACATCACGGACAGATTAAAAAAACTGCCGAAATCATAAATAACAGCCAAAAACCCGTTCTTTATATAGGGACGGGGGTTGTTGTTTCCGGTGCGGAAAGAGAAATTGTTGAAATATCACAAAAAGCTGATATTCCGGTTACAAATACTTTGCTTGCCGTAGGCGCGTATCCTTGTGATACGAATTTAAGCTTGGGAATGCTTGGAATGCACGGCACTTTCTGCGCAAACAAAGCCATACAGGCAGCTGACGTTATTATAGCTGTCGGCGCAAGATTTGATGACAGATGTACAGGCAAAGTATGTGATTTTGCAAAAAATGCAAAAATAGTTCATGTTGATATAGATCCTACAGCAATATCAAAAGTTATTGGTGTAGATATTCCAGTAGTAGGCGATGCGAAAACAGTTTTAAGGGCAATGTTGTCTTTAATAGATAAAAAGAAAAGAAGAGATTGGCTTAAAACGATTGACGAATGGAAAGCAGAATGTCCTTTATCTTATGACAGAAACGATGACAAACTTCATCCGCAGTATGTAGTTGAAAAAATTTCAGAACTCGTGCAAGGCGAGGCAATTATTCCAACTGACGTCGGACAGCATCAAATGTGGTCGGCGCAGTATTATAAGGCAAGGCATTCTCGTTTGTTTTTAACTTCTGGTGGGCTTGGCGCTATGGGGTTTGGTTTTCCGGCAGGCATAGGGGCAAAATTCGGCAATCCTGATAAGGAAGTTATAGTTATAACCGGTGACGGTTCTTTTCAGATGAGTATGCAGGAGATGGCTGTTGTGGTTTCAAATGATATCAATATTAAAGTTGTTATATTTAACAATCAATATCTTGGTAATGTTCGTCAATGGCAAGAAATGTTTTATAACAAGAGATATTCTCATAGTTGTTTGGCTAGACGTAAAGGATGTCCTGAGTGGTGCAATAGTCCAAGCGAAGACAGGTGTCCTGTTTATATACCTGATTTCGTAAAGTGGGCTGAGAGTTACGGTGTTTTAGGGATGCGTGTAACTCGTAAAAAAGATGTTGAACCTGCTTTAAAAAAGATGCTAGAGATAAAGGCTCCAGTTGTTCTTGATATACGGGTTGAAAGAGAAGAGAATATTTTCCCGATGGTTCCTGTCGGAGCATCTCTTGACGACATGTTGATTAGAATGAACGGGTAAGCAGGATATCGTTTAGACCATATTTGCAAAATGCCCTTTTCCATAAAACGTTCGTTTTCTGGTGTTTGGCGTTAACTTTTTGCTACACTACAAGAGTCATCTTTTAGAAGCAGGAGGAGTATATTATATCGAGGAGAATCGTTTATATCGTACGTAATCCTTATATTGCAGTAACAGAAAGACAAACGGGGTTTTTCTTATACCCTCGAGTGTTTAGTAAATGCAAAAATGGATACGGCAGGTTGTGTAAAGTTTGTTGGGACTTGCTACTTAAGAATCTGTTTTTAGGTATTATAGTAGAATTATTTTAAGTTGCGCCATAACAAAAAAAGAAGATAGGTTTTTGTTAAAAAGAAGATGGCATAAAAGAGAGGATTTTTTTTTGCCAAGCTTGCCCGCATTTTTAAAACTGCGGTATGATGTGGTTTGGTGCGGTTTAGATATACCTAAGTTCTTTGGCACTAAGAAACTAAAAAGGAGAATACGATGATTCAAAAAGCTATTAAGCTTCGAGAAAATCACATTAGATTTGGTTTTTTGCAAATTCCCGTTGACGTCGGGATCTCTTTTACTAGCGATTCTTCCGAAAAGTGTGTGGTTAAAAAAATGTAAAGGTTTTGTATAATTAACAAACGGAGGAAAGTATGCGTCACATGGTTTCAGTTTTAATGGAAAATAAGTTTGGTGTGCTTGCAAGAATATCAACTTTGTTTGCTGCTCGCGGATTCAACATAGATTCACTTTCTGTAAGCGAAACTGAAGACCCTGCGATTTCTAGAATGACTATTGTTGTTAAAAGCGATGGCTCTATTCTTGAACAGGTTACAAAACAGTTAAATAAATTGGTTGACATTATAAAGGTCAACGATTTTACTGATTGCGCTACTATCGAAAGAGGTCTTGCTCTTATAAAAATAAATGTGACCAAATCGTGTCGGGATGAAATTATCGGGTTAATAGGAATGTTTAGGGCAAGAATTGTAGATATATCACAAGATTCAATTGTTACTGAAATAACGGGCGATGAGGATAAAATTGATGCTTTTATGAAAGTGGTTATGCCTTATGGCATAAAAGAAACCAACCGTACAGGTATTGTTGCTTTGACGCGAGGCAACGCCAATAAGGTTAAATAGCAAAAACAAATTAAAGGTGGGGGGACGAAAATGGCAGATGCAAAAATGTACTACGAAAACGACGCAGACTTGAATTTTTTGAAAGGAAAAACTATTGCAGTTTTGGGTTATGGCAGTCAAGGGCATGCTCACGCTTTAAATCTTAGAGATTCAGGTGTAAATGTTGTTGTTGCGCAAAGACCTGGTGGAGATAATTATAAAAAGGCTATTGAAGACGGTTGGAAACCTGTAAGCGTTGCCGAAGCAGTCAAAGATGCAGACTGGGTTTGTATTCTTTTGCCGGATGAAGTTCAAAGAAAAGTTTGGGAAGAAGATATAAAGCCTAATATTAAAAAAGGCGCTGTTTTAAGTTTTGCGCATGGATTTAACATACGTTTTAAACAGATTATTTCTACGGCAGATTTAGATGTAATCATGATAGCTCCTAAGGGGCCTGGCCATTTGGTAAGAAGACAGTACGAAGAAGGCAAAGGAGTTCCCTGTTTGATAGCTATTGAACAAGATTCAAGTGGTAAAGCAAAGGATTTAGCTCTTGCTTATGCAAAAGGTATCGGCGGAACAAGATGTGGAGTTCTCGAAACTACTTTTAAAGAAGAAACTGAAACCGATTTGTTTGGCGAGCAGGCTGTTCTTTGTGGTGGGTTAGTAGAACTTATCAATGCAGGTTTTGAAACGCTTGTTGCAGCAGGATATCAACCAGAAATTGCATATTTTGAATGCTGTCATGAGGTAAAACTTATTGTTGATTTGATATTTGAAGGCGGGCTTGGCAAGATGAATTATTCAATTTCCGATACCGCAGAGTACGGTGAATATGTAACCGGAAAGAGAGTAATTACAGACACAACAAAAGCAGAAATGAAAAAAGTTTTATCGGATATTCAATCAGGTAAATTTGCTAATGATTGGCTTGAAGAAAATAAAACAGGCAGACCTTTCTTCAACAAAACAAGAAAAGAAATAAGCGAAAGAGTGATTGAAAAAGTTGGGGCTAGGTTACGTTCCAAAATGTCTTGGTCAAAAAATAAATAACAGCTTTAATAACGGGCTATGTACTTTCCCGGTAATTTATTTAGGGTCTTAGGGCAAAACGCATGAAAAAAGTTTCTTGGGGCGACTGATTCTAGACCCAAAGCAAATTCCATAGGCTGCAATTTGCTATTGCTCTGCAATAATCAAGAATTAAGAAAGCCTTCATGCGTTTTGCTTGGGGTAGGGTCTAGAACCCGTGGTTTCTGCGGATTTTCGTATTTACAATAGATCTCTTGCATAATTAATAGGGTTTTGCTAAATAGGTCAAAGCTAGTACAAAAAACAGGAGAGATTTTTATAAAATGACAGTAATAATGATTACTGCTTCAAGAATGATTAATGCTCCAAAATGGTTTTAAAATTTAGATGCCCACGTTGTAAATCCAACTTGAGACAGTGATTAGCCCCAAAGCAAATAAACAGGCTTTAGGAGAATTAAGTTTTTAGAACATATTTCACCTCACACTCACACCTTGCATCAAAACAAGTGTAAGCAGTTGACAAGCAAAACCAAGCAAAAAAATGATAAAAATGATAAAATATCTTTAGAGATACACATACACAATACACAGTAAATATCTGGAGGATGGATTTGTGAAAACAAAAAAAGTAGTAATTGCAATTGCTTTATTTAGTCTTGTCTTAAGTTCGTGCAAAGGTTGTCCTCATAAAGAAAAAGACAAAAACAAAACTAATCCTGTTGTACGTGTTGATGAAGATACTCCAAAATCGAAAGTTGAAGAATATCTAGAAGCCAAAGGCGCCGACAACGCTGAAATAAGAGAAATGTCAAAAATCGAAAAAGAAGACTTTGGGGAAGGTATCGATCATATAGTATGTGAAAACAATCATTATTATTACAAGGATCATGATAATGGATGGACACATTGCAACTGTGGTCTATATGCAGTAAAGAGACTGCTTTTTGTATTAGGTAAACATGATATCGTTGACAAAGACTTGTGGTATAAATATACCGATAGCCAGTTAAGAGAGATGCTCTTGGAAATACCAGAACGCGAAAAAGAAACTAATCAAAACGTAACGATACGTTCAAATACTCTTAAAACATTGATGGAGGATCTTGGCGTTCCTGATGATCACTGTAGAATATATGGAAGAACGGGTCTCATATTAGATGCAAGCACTGTTAGTGAATCTGTGCAATTCGCTGTGAATCGACATGAGGATGCCAGGAAAGATTTGGAAGAATATAACAGAGGAGTCAGGACAGCACTTGATTTTGAAGAATATGAGGGACAGAGAAAAGAGCGTCTGAAAGAGAGAGAAAAAAAAGAAAGAGAAGCAATAGAGTTTTGGAAAAGGATAGAGAGAGAACACAAAGAAAAAATAAGAAGGATGTTGCATTAGGCTCAAAGTAGATCTTATGACAAGACTTGCCCCCTGAGAGGTTGTGTAAAGCCTTTTTTAGTTTATGATTAGTCTATCTTGATGCTGCAAGATATATTCTAAATCACCTACAAACAGTTTTACCTTGATAAAGCTTACAGTAGCGCTTTAAATTATGTCTTTTTCAAGGACTTTTTTCACTTTTTTAAATGTTGATTAATATACTGAATTTGCAAATTAATCTTAATTTTGATACTATGATAAGGATGTTTGATCGTAAAATTCGAGCAAAAGGAGAGTATCAGTGAAGAAGTGTAGAGCAGTAATGATGGGAGCGGTTGTTTTATCTGGACTTGTCTTTAGCTCAACTGAAGTGCGGGCCAATCAAGATGATGAACTTAGGTATGCTCAACTTAGGGGTGAGCGTCAGCAATATCTGGAGCAGGCTAGGGTTCTTAGAGTTGAGGCTGTAGATCCTGGACAAATTGCGGCAAACCATCGTGCTCACGGTATGCAATCGTGTGTTGAGCATTATAAAGCCGCTAGAAGAAAAATTCAAGAAGCTCATAAATTTGAGCTCAAGGCCATGGAAGTTGACTTTAATATAACGGCTGTAGGGCTGGCAGCAAAGCGGCGCGATGAAAATTTAACCGAGGATCAGTATAATGAGATTAGAAAGAGGTTTGAAGCAGATGAGGTAGATTTGGGAACTGGGATAAAACTGTCTTCGCATGAAGCTGAATTGGTTAAAATGAGGAATGATGAGAAGCAAGCATGCTCCGCTTTAAACATAGCTTGGGTTGAGTAGACCAAAGGATAAAGGGAAGCTTACTCACCGCTCATTTCGGCGGCATCAGTCAGTAGAAATGACGAATGTTTATTAAAGCAATAGATAGATCAGTAAGCAAAGTGTGATAAGCACCAAGCGCTAGAAAAGTCAGTACAATAGATGTAAAGATAAAACAGATGAGGGGGAGCAAGGATGGAGAATTTAAAATGTTCGTTATCCTTCCTCCTCTCTTTTCTTTACCAATGATATTTTGATTCTTTTTTCGTGTCATTTTCGTGACACGATACAAATTCAACATCATCGCAAAAAAGTTGTAGAACACTTCTCATAGATCAACATACTGTGTCAAGAAAAACTAAAACAAGATTGTCATGAGAAAAACAAAATTATTAATTGTTAAACTATTGCCCTGCGGCTTGCTTGCGGGGCAATAGTTTAACATTAGACCTCTTAATAATTAACATATAAAAGTACAATAGAAGTAACTATGAAATAAAAAAAAGAAAGCAGGCAGGTTAAATGGAATGGGTTTAGTATTAATGGGAGTAAAGAAAGGGACATTTGATAGAACAGTAAGGGATAGCAAGGAGTAAGAAAAGAAAAAAAAGGGGGGGGTAGGTGAGCAAAGAGAAAATTGAGTATAGAGAATATTAGACCTCTTGCATAACTAATATATAAAAGTACAATAGAAGTACTATGAAACAGAAAAAGAAAGCGTGCGGAAACAGATGGAATGGGTTTAGGCGATTAATGGGAGTAAAGAAAGGGACGTTTGA
>BNVV01000048.1 GCA_025998355.1 Endomicrobiia bacterium | reverse complement strand
GAAAGGTCCAAGAGCAGGGACACCTGGTCCTTCTCCACATAGACCCGAATTTCCGCTGTTTTTTCCCCCTCGGGGAGCCGCCGAATCCCATGGGCGGCGCAGAGCCGCTCCGCCGCAGCCTTGTGGACAATAGCCTGGATACTGGTGGCCGCCTTAAGCCGGGAGCGGTTGGACCGGACCTTGGTTACCCGGAGTCCCATGCCCCGGGGGACCATATCTTCCCAGGGAACCGCCTTTACGCCGTCAAAAAGGGCGTCAAAATCCATGGCTTCAAAAAAAGTGGTTTCCAGCAGCAGCCGGTCCGCCGCCCGCAGGGCCATCAACGCACGGTATATCCCGCTTACATCGGCGCTGAACCGCACCTTCCCAAATCCCGTATCAAGGATAGTAAGCCCGAGCTTTCGCAGTTCATTTGAAACAACCCTTTCCGCTCCCACCGCACAAAGGGCCGCCACGGTTACCGTATTCTGCACATGAACAGTATACCATAAGATGCGGTTTTGTGTTATAGAGGCGCTTGCTCCGTCACATTGGGTTAATTGGTTTTTTGTCTATTATAGTCGACAAATTCATAATATATTTGATATCCGTCGACTGTAGTCGACAAAAACTAGAAATCTTTATATTTATCGATTACAGTCGACAAATATCTTGACGCAGAAGATTCCGGGGTCTATACTGTTTATATGCAGATAAAACGGGAAAGTTACCTGTCAGAGATACGGCCCTATATGGGCGCCCCGTTTATCAAGATCCTTACCGGCATACGGCGTTCCGGCAAATCGACAATTTTGGAAATGATAAGGGATGAACTGCTTGCTTCCGGAGTTAAGGGCGAAGATGTGGTTTACCTCAACCTTGAGCTTGAAAGCGATACCATAAATACGGTTCGAAAGTTTTCCAATACGGTTAAATCCCGAATAGGAGGCAAAGAAAAAACCTACCTGCTGCTGGATGAAGTACAGAATCTTCCCGGCTGGGAAAGGGCAGTTAACACTTTTTTTGCCGGAAAACGGACGGAGATTTTTATTACCGGTTCCAATTCAAAGCTTTTGGCGTCGGAATTTGCCACACTGCTTTCGGGCCGCTATGTTCAATTTACCGTACGAACCCTTTCCTTCGCGGAATACCGTGCGTTTGTCCAAGGCTTTGCCAGCTTCGCCGGGTTTGCCCCAAATGGCGAAAAAGATGGTTCCCGGGATATTGATACCTGTATATGGAACTACATCAGGCTGGGGGGATTTCCGGCAATTCATTATTTTCAGGATATGAACAGCAATACTATTTATAAAGCAGTAAGTGATATTTTTTCCACCGTTGTACTTAAAGATGTTATGCAGAGAAACAACATCAGAAATACCGATATGCTGGAACGGCTGGTCCGCTTTCTGTTTGATAATGTGGGCCGCCTGTTTTCCGCCCGCAGCATCTCTGACTATTTTAAAAACCAGAAACGGAAAGTAAGCGTTGATACCGTTCTTGAGTATATTTCGGCGCTGGAAGCGGCGTATATCATTGAAAAGGCGCAGCGTTTTGATATCAAGGGTAAAAAGCTGCTCAACGTTCAGGAAAAATATTACATAGCCGATGTTTCGTTTATCCATGCTATTCTGGGTTACAGTGATGATCGTCTTGCGGGGGTTTTGGAAAACATCGTTTATACCGAATTGCGGCGCAGGGGTTATGAAGTATTTGTCGGGGAGTACGAAAAATTCGAGATAGATTTTGTCTGTACCAGGCGAAGTGAACGATTGTATGTACAGGTTACCTATATGATAAACAATGACCCCAAAATTATAGAACGGGAATTCGGAAACTTGCTTAAAATACCGGATCAGTACCCCAAATATGTGGTTAGCCTGGAAAAAAACCGCAGCGCCTCAGTAGAAGGGGTCAAACATGTATACCTGCCGGACTTTCTTCTGATGGACGAATACTGATCCACGTAAGTTCATGCTTGTTGTGATACAAATGCACCACCGTGCCGCCGGGGATCTCCGCAAAGAGCTGGGTGGTTTCGTAGTCCGCCTGGCCCTGCATCTTTATGGTACAGACAAAATTTTTGCAAAGCCCCGAGGCAAGCCATTTCTGTATCCATTCGTACAAGCGGGGGGGATAGCAGATAACATCGGAAAAGACCCAGTCCATGGGGCCCAAATCTTCAGGTGTAAGGGTGAAGGCATCGTGCTTAAGGGCGGTGACGCCGGGCATGGCGAGGACCCGGTCTTCCAGGGGGGCCCGGTCCACAGCGTATACCTGTGCGCCAAGCCGGGCCAAAGCCCAGGTCCAGCCGCCGGGGCTGGCCCCCGCATCCAGGCATTTTTCGCCCGGTCCCGGCCATTTGCCGCAGCGAACCAGGGCTTCCCAGAGTTTTAGGTAGGCCCGGCTGGGGGGGCCGATTTTGTCTTCCTCAAACTCGATAGCCCCGGCGGGGAAGGGGCTGGAACAGCGGGGGCTGGCGACCAGGGTGTGGGCGTCCAGCAGGGTCCATGCGCCCATGGGGGCATCGGGAACCTGCCAGGGGAAGGGCCGGGGTTTAGCGGAAATGGGGGGCAGTTGGTCCCGGATAAGGGCGGCCCGGCGGAACTGGGTGTGGAGCGCCGGCGCCCAGTTCCGCTGAATGTCCCGGAGTGCGGCAACTGCTTCGGAGATGGAATTGAATTCCAGGCGGAAGGGTTCAAGCCAGACATTCTGCTGCCAAAAAGGAAAAGCAAGAGCCCTCCTTTCGGAGGGGGAGTTTATGGACGGGGAGGGGCGCCCTTCAGCATTATGCTGATCAGCATAATAAAGGGGACCCCATTGTTCCTGCCAGGTCCCCAATTCATGTTCTAAATGATCTTCAAATCCCGGAACTGCATGGTATATTCGGCTCATTCCGGGGATGATTCGGCAGTTGTGCTGCGCCAGGCAAGATAATCAACATAACGCTGAAAAAGCTTCCCCTTGGGAGAGGCGGCGATGAAGAGGCCCACCTCGGTGGAATATCCCCCGGAACGTATCCATCTGGTTTCTACCTGTAATTCAAATTTACCAATCTTTGCAGCAACTTCGGGGATAACTTCCAGTTTATAGGTTGTATTGGGCTGTATATCTGCCATGGAAGTGAATTCTACACAGCATCCGGTGACGCTGATATCCTTTAAAAGGCTTTCATCCTCCAAAGTACCGTGAATCCGGGCCCGGGCAAGGGTCCGGTAACGAATGTGCTTACGGCTTTCCGGAGGGAATTTTCTTATAAGTTCCTGCATATAACTTATTTTGTCCGATTGATCCTGTTTCGTCAATCTATTATTGTGGAATAATATCTCAAGGAGTAACACATGGCGGAAAAACGCAGTCCCGGCGAGCGGATTATTGAACTATGCAAGACCTATTCGATTACCCGGGAAACATTGGCGGAACGCAGCGGGCTTGATACGGACCTGATTCGCCGCATTGAAGAAGGGTACATCCCCGATTTGGCGCCTCTTTTAAAAATTTCACGGGCCCTGGGGGTCCGGCTGGGCACCCTGCTGGACGATCACGAGCAGCTGGGCCCGGTGATTACCCGCAAAGGTGAAGTTATCGCGGCGGCCCGGTTTGTCACCGGCCTGCCCGGTGGTGAAGGGGGCGCATCGCCGAAGGGTGGTGTAGCTGCCGCCCAGGGTTCCGCAGCAGGCGCCGACGGCCATAAGGGCCTTCACTTTAACGCCCTTGCCGCGGACAAGGGGGGCCGCCACATGGAGCCCTTTATCGTGGACATCGAAGCCGATGCGGAACAGCCCAAGTCTACCCACGAAGGTGAGGAATTCATCCACGTCCTTGGGGGGACCCTGGCCCTGGAATACGGCGCGGACAAGCATACTCTGAACGAAGGCGATTCGGTCTACTACGATTCCATCGTGCCCCACCGGGTCCTTGCCGGCGGCGGCAAGCCCGCCCGGATTCTCGCGGTAATCTACACGCCGGTATAACACCCTCAGCTTATACCGGCGTAACATTAGTTTAATTTTTAAAGAAGTGAGTAATGGTATGACCTATATTGAATCAACCTTGGGCGCCGTGTTGCGGGAAAAGGCCCAAACCCAGCCGGATCACGATTTTCTGGTTTACGCCGACCGGGACCTGCGTTTTACCTATGCGGAATTTGACAGGCGGGTGGACGAGATGGCCAAGGGCTTCCTCGCCATGGGGCTGAAAAAAGGGGACCATATCGGTATCTGGGCCACCAATGTGCCGGACTGGAACACGGTTCTCTTTGCCAGCGCCCGGGCCGGGATGATCCTGGTTACGGTGAACACCGCCTATAAAATCCACGAGCTGGAATACCTGATGCAGCAGTCCGACCTGGCCGCCATTTGCATCATCGACGGCTACCGCGATTCGGATTACATCGAAATGATCAACGAACTGGCGCCGGAGCTGAAAACCGCGCCGCGCGGCTACCTCAACTCCGCCAAGTTCCCCTTTTTAAAAAGCGTGATCTACCTGGGCCAGGTAAAGCACCGGGGCATGTACAGCATGAGCGAGGTGCTCCTCCTGGGCCGGCATACCGACGACGCCGAACTGCGCCAAATCGAAGCTTCCCTGGACACCAACGATGTGGTGAACATGCAGTACACCAGCGGCACCACGGGCTTTCCCAAGGGGGTCATGCTGACCCACCGGAACATCCTCAACAACGGCCTGGGGATCGGTGACAATATGCGCTTAAGCCCGGCGGACATTGTGTGCCTGCCGGTGCCCCTGTTCCACTGCTTCGGCCTGGTCCTGGGGATGATGGCCATCCTGACCCACGGCTCTACCGCGGCCATGCTGGAATGGTTCGACCCCCTGCTGGTGCTCGCCACGGTGCAGAAGGAAAAGTGTACCGCCGTGTACGGGGTTCCCACCATGTTCATCGCCGAGCTCAACCACCCCATGTTCAAGATGTTCGACCTTTCCAGCCTCCGCACCGGTATCATGGCGGGCAGCCCCTGCCCCATCGAAGCCATGCGCCAGGTCATCGACCTGATGTACATGAAGGAAGTAACGATTTGCTACGGCCTTACCGAATCCTCCCCGGTGATGAGCCAGACCCGCTACGACGACACCCTTGAAGCAAAGGTTGAAACCGTCGGCCGCGCCCTGCCGGGGGTGGAAGTCACCATCCGGAACCCCGAAACCGGCCCGGATGGAACATCCGCAGAGTGCCCCGTCGGGGTCCACGGCGAATTCTGCTGCCGGGGCTACAACACCATGAAGGGCTACTACAAACTGCCCGAGGACACCGCCAAGTGTATTGATAAAACCGGCTGGCTCCATTCAGGGGACCTGGGGGTCAAAGACGAGCAGGGCTTCTTCCGGGTCACCGGCCGCATCAAGGACATGATCATCCGGGGGGGCGAGAACATCTACCCCAAGGAAATTGAGGACTTCCTCTACACCCTGCCCGGCGTCAAGGATGTCCAGGTAGTAGGAATTGCCAGCAAAAAATACGGTGAAGAAGTGGGGGCCTTTATCATCCTCCACAAGGACGCCAGGGTTACCGAAGAGGATGTGCAGGATTACTGCCGGGGCAAGATCAGCCGCTACAAGATACCCAAATACATCTTCTTTGTGGACGCCTTCCCCCTTACCGCAAGCGGCAAGATTCAGAAGTATCTGCTCCGGGAACAGGGGCTCAAGAAAGCTGAGGAATTGGGGCTTGCAACGTGAACGATAAATTTAAAACCTTTCATTCCGGCAGGGCAAATTTTTTGCTCCTGGCCTTTATTGCCCTTATTTTGGGCGGAACCGTATTGAAGATAAGCGCCCCGGTAATCATCCCCTTTACCATTGCCCTGCTTTTGGCCTTTGTGATGGAGCCCATGGTGCGGTTTCTGCAAAAGCGGCGCGTTCCCCGGATGGTTTCGATTTTGCTGGCGGTAATCATTATCGCATCGGGGCTGTACCTTATGGGGGTGGTGCTCTATTCATCGGGCCGGACCATCCTCTCTTCGTATCCAAAATACGAAAACCGTTTAACAGAGATCTATGTGGGGGTCGCCGATCTGCTTGATCTTTCCTATGATGAACATCTCACCTTTATCGAAAACCTCCTTGCCCAATTGGGGGTCCGTTCCCGAATCAGGAACATCACCTTTTCCCTGTCCAATTCTTTTATAGGCTTTCTAAAGGACGCCCTTATGGTGGTTTTGTTTGTGATCTTCCTGCTGGCCGAGGCGGCCTTCTTCGAAAGAAAAGTTGAACTTGCCTTTGAAGGCAAACGTTCCGGGCAGATAAAAAAGATCAGCAGCGACATAGTCCTGCGGATCACCCGCTACCTTTCGATCAAGTTTATCATTTCCCTGATAACGGGAATTGTGATTGCCATCGGCCTGAGCCTGGCGGGGCTGGAATTTGCCCTGGTCTGGGGCTTTATCCAATTCATCCTGAATTTTATCCCCAACCTGGGGAGCATTGCCGTGGGCGTCGGCGCCACCCTTTTTGCGGTGCTCCAGTTCTGGCCCGATCCGGGGCCCATCATTGTCGTGGCCCTTATCATGCTTGGGGTCAATATGATCATCGGTTCTGTGCTGGACCCCAAAATTATGGGGGACAGCCTGGGGCTTTCTCCGCTGGCGGTTATCATGTCCCTTATGATTTGGGGCGGCCTTTGGGGCTTTGCGGGAATGGTCCTGGCGGTCCCCATGACGGTGATCGTCAAAATTATCTGCGAAACCTTCCCTTTCCTGGAACCCTTTTCGATACTGCTGGGCTCCCGCCGGTCCCTTGCGGCAAAGGTCCCGGAACCTTCCGCCGAAACCGCCGCCGGAACATCATCGGTCCGGACCGGCCCTTGACTGTGAAGTCGATTACATTGCCCTGTACTATAACCGCTTCGTATGCGTATTCAGCCATTGGCAAATATCGCCGGGGCTTAATTTGCCCTGTGCAATGCCGAGCCCCAGATCGATTTTTTCCTGATCCGTAGAGATACGTTTCACTTAACCAGTTCCTTGTAGACCTTTTTGTTTTGTTTCATCAATTCATCGGAAAGAGCGAACAGTTCTTCGTCCGCCAAAATCCGGGCCTGTTCCACATCCTGGAAGGGGATAACCATATATTAGGGGACATTATTTTTCAGAATGATTGCGGAACCGTTTTTATCAACCATCCGGGTAACCTTGGAAAAATTCTGGTTAGCCTCAGAACTTGAAATATCTCATGGCAAAATTGCTTCTTATGAATGGCAAGTATTGATACGGTTTCCTGCCTATACCGGCATACCGTCTCATAATTGGCGGTAACGCATCTTCAATCACCCGGAGCATTTGCAGAAATGTCTTGTATTCATCGGTCAGGTATTCTTCAAAACATCCTTGAAGTTTATACGGCAGGTTAAAGAGGGCTTACGCCCTTCCGATTATTTCGGTTATACTTTTCATAACGAGAGTCTCTCTTGGATTGATTTGTGGTAAATCCCATCCTATAAGGTTTCTCTCGTTTTTTCTACCCTTTCCCTAATTTTGGAACTGGCTCATTTGTTGTGGGGTAGCAGCAAGAATAGGAATTCCGAAAGCCCTCGGAGCGGCGTGTAAGTCTATATAATATAAAGAAATAGGGAGCGGAAAGGCCCTCGAAGCCCCGCAAAAACCACGGCGAAAAAAGACGAAAAACCCACACAAATAGAGGAAAAACAACGAAGTGGCGGCGGCCTAGAACCCCTTCAAATGGCTTTTATGGGCTTCAAATAGGCATAAAACCCGATTTTACTGCCAAAAAAGCGCAGATTTAGGGGAATATGCGGAATACGACTTGGAAAAATCAGAAGATAAACCTACCAAAATATCCGGAAAGCGATCAGCAGAAAACAAAACTCAAAAAAAGCGATCAGTGTGGTTGTAAGTCTTTATATTATAAAGAGTTATGATAAATTGGCAAGCGAAAGCGATCAGGGGAAGCGATCAGTGCGTTTTTTCAGGAAAGCGATTAGTGGATCGGCGAATTTTCCTGATGATTTGCCATACAATAAAAGCGACCACTACGATACCGGCTCCTACCAACCCGGTATAGGCTCCTACGCCTACAAGAGCCGCAATCCAGAAAAAGCAAGAGAATACAAACAGACAGCCTTTTTTGACCGCCGCTTGTTGTTCGGACCTTTCCCGGAGGTCTATATCATCATCCTGAATATTCAAGATCGGCTCGTCTGCCACCTTCTCATGTTCAAAAAATAACAGGTATGATCGGCCCTTCTCTTCTCGGCGGATAAGCCCCTCCTTCTCGGCAAAATAGAGGGTATAGGTTATTTCGGGCTTGGACAGATGGAGCCGCTTATAGGTCTCGGTCTGCAATATTCCCGGTTCTTCTTGAATAAGACGTAACAGTTGTTTGAGATTGAGCCGGTAATAGGGGTCCCGGTGAACCACAAAATCGTAATATTCTGCCTTTAGTTTCTCCACATAAGCGGCGGCGGCGGGGTACTCGGCCAATTTTTCGGCTTGCTCAAGGCTTTCAACGGCCTTGAGATAAAAGTCTCCGGCCTTCTCAAAGTCCCGAAGACGTTCCGCTGTCCGAGCTTCCCGCCAGAACGTATAGGCTCCGAATATCCGTTGGAGTATAAAATCATCAAAAGATAATTCCGGGTGCTCTCCTGCGTACTGCAACATATTTTCACGGAAGGTGTTCCATCCCTTTGCACGGGCTTCCTGTCTACTCATGATCCCTAGTCATCCTCCGGTAAAACGGCAATAAAATCCCCCTGAATATAAAACTCATCACCGGAGCCGATCTCAATATACCGCCCTGTATAGTCATCAAAACAAATTTTCCAGCCCTTTCCCGGAATCTCCCGCATCCGCTTGAGCGTGGCCTCTCCCTGGCATTCCACCACCTGAATCGCCCCGTCCCTTGGTGTATCCGATATGCGGATAAGGACGAGGACTCCGTCCGGTATTCCGGCGGCAGTCATGGATGTACCCCTGATCCGTCCAACGTAGTAATCTTCCGGCGTGGTCTTGATAAAACGCCTGGGTACGGGAATGGTAGACCGGGCTTCAGACTGAAAGATAGGCCGTCCAGCAGCGATACCCTCCACAAAAGTAACCTCATCTAGATCTTCCCCATATTCCGGCTCAGGTTCGGATACAAACATCCCTGAATTCGGGTCTTTTGGCGGCCTGTTTTTTATCCGCCCCTCTATTTCGGCGATTTGAGCCTCAATCTTCTCTAGCTTTTTATCAACTATAGCCTCTATTTCGGCGATAATCGGGTGTTTTTTATCGTTTTTGGCAATAAACATCTCTCCTTCC
>BNVV01000047.1 GCA_025998355.1 Endomicrobiia bacterium | reverse complement strand
TGTCAAACGTCCCTTTCTTTACTCCCATTAATCGCCTAAACCCATTCCATCTGTTTCCGCACGCTTTCTTTTTCTGTTTCATAGTACTTCTATTGTACTTTTATATATTAGTTATGCAAGAGGTCTAATGATGTTTTAGACATATCCAACTTACTAATTCTATTCTTGTTGTGTATAGCAGTTGCAAGTGCCACTTAGCCGCTTGAATCTGGAGTCTAGAATATATCTATTGACACAGGGCAGTGATCTGATCCTAAAACTGAACTTTCAATAGCTGCGGATTTTAGATATTTAACGGCATGCTGCGATATAAAGAAATAATCTATTCTCCATCCAATATTGCGCAATCTAGCAACTGTTTTGTAATCCCACCATGTGTAATTATTAGAGTCTTTGTTGAAATGTCTAAATGTATCTACAAACCCTTCAAAAACGAGTCTATCGAGCCTTTCTCTTTCTTCAGGCATAAAACCTGAGACATTTTCATTTTGTTTAGGTCTTGCCAAATCCACAGGGAAATGCGCAGTATTATAGTCACCGCACACAACCACTGTCTTATCTTTAAATTGTTTAAGATATTCTATAAAATAATCATAAAATTCTATTTTATATTTCAGACGAACTGGAGACGATCCGCCGTTAGGAAAGTAGACATTAAACAGTGTGAATTTTTTAAAATCAAGCCTTAGTATTCTCCCCTCATTATCAAAAAGTTTATTTTCAATACTTGAACTTACCAATTCAGGTTTTATTTTTGACCAAACAGCAATACCGCTGTAACCTTTTCTTTGCGCGCAAGAACAGTAAAAATTATATCCATCAATTTCTTTTATTGTTTTTGGAAACTGAGTTTTATCGGCTTTTGTTTCCTGTACGCAGATAATATCTGCATTTTCGTTCTTAAACCAACCGGTAAAATTTTTTTTATATATTGCTCTTATACCATTTACATTCCATGAAACTATCTTCATTTAACTTTTCCTGAAAATATTGTTAACTAACTTCTGTATCGCTAAACTTACGCCTGCTTGAAAAATAGATACAAGCATAAGATGAACTTCTTAGCAAATAGCATTCCTAGAAAATATAAGCGATGCAATGTTAACACAAAAGGTCTCTCTAAAAGCTCATACAGCAAAGCCACTGTCAGCATATCCTTGCCGTTTCTGACACAAATAAAAAAACTTCTCAAGAGAGAAATTTAGATTTTAAATAGCAAATTCTTCGTCTCTGCAAGAAAAGAACTATAGAATGTTTGCCACGCCCTAACGATCTAAAAATTCTACAATATCTATCTTTAGTTTATCAAAACCGTTTCTCTTTTTTGCGCTTACCGTAAACACATCCGATTCATCTATGCCAAAACATTCCGCTGCTTTAATCTTTACTTCGGCCTTTGTAACGCCGCTAGGCATTTTATCGAATTTATTTGCAACGACTTTAAACATAACGCCGTAGTCGTCAAGCCAATGAGCCATATCGAAGTCTAATTCTGTAGGTCCTACGAAAGCATCAATGATTATATAAACTACTTTTTTACTTTTTCTTTGAACTATACATTCTTCTATCATTTTATTCCAAAGTTTTTTTTCTTGAAGGCTTATCCTTGCAAATCCATAGCCGGGCAAATCTATTATCCATTTTCTCATTGCAACGCTGTAAACATTTATGCTTCTTGTCCTTCCTGGTGTTTTTGATATTCTTGCCAAATTCTTTTGCAAACACAAAGCGTTTATAACACTGCTTTTGCCGACATTTGATCTCCCCGATAAAACAATCTCGGCAACACTTTTTGGTAAAGAATTCGCTTGTGACGTAGCTCTAAAAAAAACTGTTTTCTCTAACACATCTTACCTCTTTTTTAACTTTGACAAAAGATTTAATATTTCAACATAAAGCCATACAAGCGTTACCATAAGAGAAAACGCAGCATACCATTCCATGTATTCAGGAGCGCCGTTATGAGCGCCACGCTCGATTAAGTCAAAATCAATAATAAGGGTTAACGAAGCAACCGCAACAACCACAAAACTAATGGCAATTCCAAATACCGAATAATTGTGAATATACGGAAAATTTCCCACTCCAAACATATTTAAAAACAGATCGATGATATATACAAAACATATGGCAAATATTGAAAGTGTTACAACTTTTTGAAATTTCGGCGTAGCTCTAAGTATTCCTGCTTTGTAAGCCGCAAGCATACAGAACAAAACACATACGGTTAAAAGAATTGCATTTACTACAACGCCTGGATATACCTTCTCAAAATGTAAAGAAACTGCTCCAAGAATAAATCCTTCGCATATGGCATAAATCGGCGCCAAAAACGGTGAAGTCTGCATCTTGAATGTCGAAATCATAGCCAAGACAAAAGCTCCTACCGATATAGGAATCACCAGAGGCATTATTACACCTGGATGCGTCCATGAATAAAATGCGCTTCCGGCAAGCAAAAACCACAAAATTATACTTTTGTTTATTACTCCCGATACCTTCATAACCTCATTACTTCTTGCAGACGACTTAAACGCACTACCTCTCAAAAAAGGGTTACCCATAATTCTCTCCTCCCATAATTAATTTATATGCTGAATTTATAATTTCTTTCTGACTAGTAAAGAAAAACAGTTCTTGCGCATGATTTATATCGGTCCACTTTATTTCTGCTATCTCATTTGTATCAAAATCTGAAGGATCTTCAAGCGCAAGAGCAAGAAAATATATAGAATGTTTTTCTGCCGGAATGCCTTTTAGATTACTTCTGATTGTATAAACACTTTCTTTTCTAAAATTCTCAAGAAATTTAATTTTTTTTATCCCGACTTCTTCAAAAATCTCTCTTCTTGCCGTTTCTATTTCGTTTTCGCCGTTTTCAACATGTCCTTTCGAAAATCCCCATTTTCCGTTTCTCTTTGAACGTACAAGTAAAAACACAGGATTGTCATTTTCTATTTTGTAAATCACCGCGCCACAAGAAAATTCTTTAAGCATTTATGTTCCTTTTTACTTTGCAAATCATTGCGATGGAGGCGTTGAACTTGTCCCGCTACTATGTCCATTCTTTAGTAAACAAATTTCCTCGCAGACAACGCAGAACGTAAAGCTGGACTGCTTTGCTGTTTCCGTACATTGCAAAGGATGCCAAAGACAATCTGGACAGCTTTGTTGTTTAAGTTTACCTTCGAAGGTCATTTTCCTTGCAAAGTAACGCAAAACAGAAGAACTGGATTGCTTAGTCGGTCCTTTTTTAGTTTACCCTGCAAATAACGTTATTTTGAAATTTTTAATATTTTAAATTTTGCTTTACCTGCAGGAAGTTCAACTTCTACCGTTTCGCCTGCTTTATGACCTAACAAACCCTGCACAAGAGGCGACTGTACGGATATTTTTTTTGCCGCGGGATCTGCTTCCTCCAAATCCACTATTGTATATTCGTAATCATCGCCGTTTTCATCTTGTATTGTCATAGTGATACCGATGAATATTTTGTCTGGATCTATATTTTGTTCTTCAATAATTCTTGAGTGCGCTATTTTTGAATCAAGCTCCGCAATTCTATTCATAAGACTAACTAGAGTTTCTCTTGCGGCGTTATACTCTGCATTTTCTCTTAAATCGCCGTGTTCACGCGCTCTTGCAATTTCGTCTTGAATCAAAGGTTTTCTTTTTTGAAGTTTTTTCAATTCTTTGATAAGTTTTTCCCTGCCATCTCTGGTTAAATAGATTTTTGTCATTTTCTACCCCTGTAAATCCTGATAACTTTTTATCATAGAAATAATCTTTTGAATCCATTTGTTAGGCTTGACTTTTCCTACGATCTCGCCATTTTTAAATAATATCCCAACATCTTTTCCCCCAGCTATTCCAAAATCCGCGTCTTTAGCTTCTCCGGGACCGTTTACTATGCAACCCATTATGGCTATTTTTATGGGTTTAGAAAGTTTTTTTAAATTTTTCATTACAGAAGTTTTTTTTTCTACTTCCGAAACTATTTTTATTAAATCAACCTGACATCTTGAACAAGTAGGACAAGATACTATTTCTACTCCACAACTGCGTAGTTCCATAGACTGCAAAAGAGAATAAGCCATTTTAACCTCTTCGACAGGATCCGCAGTAAGAGAAACCCTCAATGTATCGCCGATACCATCATATAACATTATTCCAAGCCCTGCTGCTGATTTTATTGTTCCGCTAAACATTGAACCAGCTTCTGTTATACCCAGATGTAGAGGATAATTTCTTCTCGAAGCAAAAATCTTATATGCCCGCACTGTTGTATCTATGTTTGAAGTTTTTAGAGAAACAACTATATCTTCAAACTTATGTTTTTCTAAAATTTTAACATGTTCCATTGCTGCATTTGCTAAAGCCTTTGCTCGCGATAAATTGTCCAAACAATTATGCGCTTCTTTTAAAGAACCAGCATTAACTCCAATTCTTATAGGGATATGAGCTTTTTTGGCTTCTTTTACCAAAATCTCGACTTTATCTTTTGAGCCAATGTTGCCCGGATTAATTCTTAATTTATCTATACCTTGTTTTAATGCTTCAAGAGCTATTCTGTAATCAAAATGAATATCTGCCACTAAAGGAATTTTTATATGCTTTTTTATTTTACTCACATTGCAAGCAGATTCCATATCAGGAAGAGAAACACGTATAATTTCACAACCTGCTTCTTCAAGCTGTCTAATTTGTTTTACAGTAGTCTTCCAGTCTCTTGAATTTGTATTTGTCATGGACTGTATCGCAACAGGGGAACCTCCGCCTATTGTAACACCGCCGATATTTACTTTCTTTGTGTGTGTTCTTTTATAAAATTCCATATATGTATATCAATTATCTTCGTATTATTACGTACAGTCAACCAAGCTTCTGTATCGACAACTCGTGCTCGCTAAAAACAGATGCAAACGCTAGAAGGCTAGCAAAGTGTCAGCGCATTCCTAGTTAGTTGTCAGAAAGTCAAGCGCTAGCTGTGCTATTTTTCAAAGCAAGCTCTTTGCAGGCTAAAGCGTCTTCTTTAGTAAATTTCGTCTGTTTTGCTATAGTAAATATTTCAAATTGTTGTCTCCTTACAAAACAACCGGAATTTTACCCAAAAATTTAAAATATCGCAAAGCTCACGATACTTAAGTTAGTTGTGTTATGTAGGCAAACCGTCTCTGTCCAAAGGTAATAGGCAACAAGCGCACTTTTTAATTACTTTCCAAACAATTTGCCTATGCCTAAATGTAAAAGATCGTTGTATGTTGCAAAAATAAAAATACCGATTATAAACACTAGCCCTATCGTACCATAAACTTGAACTACTTTAGCGCTTATACGCTTTCTGATTATGCCTTCAATAAAAAACAATACTATCATTCCGCCATCAGCCACAGGAATAGGGAATAAATTAAACATTCCTAAAGCAACTGATATAATTGCAAGCACTTTTAAATAATTATGCATTCCGGTTTTTGTGGCATTTGCCATAATCCGCGTAACGCCTATAGGCCCTGAAATATCAGGTTTTTTAAATGAAACAATTGCATTTTTAAGATGCCTAACGTTTTCAACAGTCACTTCTATTGGATATTTCACTCCAAGGCGTATAGATTTAAAAAATCCTGATTTTACTTTTACCGTTGAGGGTTTTATTCCTATAACACCAAAACCTGTTACAGGATTTTTTGCAACAATCATATTCAAATCAAGAGAATGCGTTCCTCTTTCCACTACAAAAACTGTCTGTTTACCGGTCTTATCTTTTAAATTTGAAGTTAATTTATCCCATGTGTCTATTTCAACATCGTCTATAGATTTTATTTTATCTCCTGGCATAATGCCAGCTTGCTTGGCAGGAGAATTTTCTACAACAGACCCTACTGAAGAGCTTATAGAACCCCATATATTAAAAACAAAAGCTAAAATAAAAGCAGCAAGAATATAATTTGAAAGCGGACCCGCCAAAGCTATCCATACTTTTTTATACCACCTTAACGATAAATATTCTCCGTCTGCACCGGTAGCTTTATCTGGATCGTCCCCTGCCATCGAAACAAACCCACCAAGCGGAATTGCTTTTATACAGTATTTTGTGCCCTTGTAAGTATGTTTTATAATATCCGGTCCGAAACCAAAAGCAAAAGTTAGTATTTTAACTTTACACATTTTTGCAACAAGAAAATGCCCTAATTCGTGTATAAAAATTAAAAATCCAAATCCAAACGCAATACCAAGTATCTGAATAAGTATAGTCATCTATATTTCCTTTTCAATTATTTTTTCCGCATACTGCCTTGCCCACAAATCAGCCTCAAAAAGAGTATCCAACGATATATTTTTTGAAATTTTATGCGACTTAATTGTTTTTTCAACAATTTTAGCAATATCGGTAAATTTTATTTTTTTATTTAAAAAAGCGGCGACAGCCACCTCATCTGCAACGCTCATCACGGCAGGTACAGTGTATCCTTTTTTTGCCGAATAATACGCAAGATTTAAACATGGAAATTTATTAAAGTCAGGTTTATAAAATTCTAATTTTCCTACTTCAAAAAGATTTAGCGGTTTAATATTAGACGGTAATCTCTCAGGGTAAGTTAATGCGTACTGTATGGGAAGATGCATATCATGACTTGAAAGCTGCGCTATAACCGAACCGTCGATATACTCTATCATTGAGTGCACTATAGACTGAGGATGTATAACAATCTCAACTTTCTCGATGGATATGCCGAAAAGAACTGAAGCTTCAATAGCTTCAAGCCCCTTATTCATAAGCGTAGCGCTGTCTATTGTTATTTTTTTACCCATTTTCCATGTGGGATGATCCAAAGCCTGCTCAATGGTTATTTTAGAAAAATCTTTGTCGTATCCATAAAAAGGTCCGCCCGAAGCCGTGAGCAATATCCTTTTTATTTGTGATTTTTTTTCTCCGTCACAACATTGAAATATGGCTGAATGTTCACTATCAACCGGGAGAATAGAGACGCCGTTTTCAGTAGCCAGGTCCATTATATACTTTCCTGCCATAACAAGAGATTCTTTATTTGCAACAGCTACGTCTTTTTTTGCTTTTACCGCCGCAACTACGGATTGCAACCCAGCAGATCCTACAATTGACGCAAACATCATATCAGCGCTTGGCATTACGGCAAGTTTTTCAAGCCCTTTGGGACCATTGTAAACAGCAATCTTTATATTATTTGTTTTGCTCCATTTTTTTAAGTTTTTAGCGTCCAAAGCGCTATTAACCGATACCGCTTTAGGTTTAAATCTCTTGATTTGGGATTTTAAAAGTTTTACATTGGAGCCGACAGCAAGACCCTCAACACAAACATACCCTTTAATTTTAGAAACTATATCAAGGATTTGCGTGCCTATCGAACCTGATGAACCTAAAATTGTTATTTTTTTCATGCTTTCTTCTTTAGTTTTAATTTGAACCATTAAACCTGCGAATTTGCGACATACGCTTATACTATATTAAATTGCATGCGTCTTTTCAACTTGTTGTAAAATCTAAAAACACGCATTGGACTGCTTTTGTCGTTTAGAATCGAAATTTGTAGCAAAGATATGGCAAAACCACAAAAAGACGATTTTATATATAAAAATTATGCCGTTTATTAAAAGCCCATTACGTTTGTCTTTGTTTGACAAAAGTCCAATACGTTGCGAGATTCTACAAGAAATTGACTTCTGAAGGCAAAAGATATAGTATGAGCGCGTGTTTAAAAATATTGGCGGCGTAGCTCAGGGGTAGAGCAGAGGATTCATAAGCCTTTGGTCGTAGGTTCAATTCCTACCGCCGCTATCGTAGTCAACTAAGCTTACATTATGGTCTTTCTAAAAACTCTTATCAGGCAAAGCCGCTGCTAATGCGCTTTTGTTTTTTTTGAGTATTTGTGTTTATTTATGCTGTTCTTAAAATTCTTAATTTTGCCGCTTGGTAGACTTAAAAAGATAAGGAATGATAATTGTAAACTTAAAAATACAAGAAAACCAGTAATATTCACAAAAAATTTGGAAAGTGTACCATAAAATCATGAAAAAATTAATAACTGTAAATTTAAAAGCAAATAAGTATGCCATTGTGATTTCTCAACACGAAAATGAGTTTTTGACAGCTTTTAAAGAGGTAGTAAAAACAAATACGTTTTTTGTTATTACAGATAAAAATGTAGAAAAATTGCATTTGAAGTATCTTACAGATTTATTAAAAAAACAAAAAGGTTTTAATGTTAAAACGGCAGTTATAAGTGCTGGAGAGTCAGGAAAAAGTATAAAAAATCTTTCTTTATTGTACGACAAAGCTCTTGAAGGCGGAATAGACAGAAAAAGTTGTGTTATAGCTTTAGGCGGTGGAGTTGTCGGAGATATTGCAGGATTTTTTGCGGCTACATATATGCGCGGCATAGATTTTGTACAGATACCTACAACAATACTTGCAATGACAGATTCTTCTGTTGGTGGCAAAACTGCGATAAATACAAACAGTGGTAAAAATATTGCCGGTGCGTTTTATCAACCTAAACTTGTATGGATTAATTCTTGTTTTTTAAGCACGCTACCCGTAAGACATATAAGAAATGGTCTTTCCGAAGTTATAAAGTATGCTTTTATTTTTGACAAAGAATTCTATGCGTATTTGTTTGATATGTTTAAAAAAGACGTTATATCATCAGACAATTTTGATTATATTATATACCAAAGCTGTTCATACAAAGCTAAAGTTGTCGAAAAAGATGAGAAGGAAATAACCGGGTTAAGAGCCATTTTAAATTTTGGACACACTTTCGCTCATGCGCTTGAAACAGCTACAAACTATAAGAAGTTTTTACACGGAGAAGCTGTCGCAATAGGAATGCTTTTTGCGGCAGATCTTTCTTTGGAGCTCAAAGTGTGTAAGCCTGACACTTACAAAGAGGTAGAAGATATTCTGCTTGAAGCAGGCTTTAATTTAAACGTAACTGTTAATACGGCGCAATTTTTATCGCTTATAAAAAAAGATAAAAAATCTGTTAACGGAAATATTAAATTTGTCCTTATAAAAGATATAGGAAAAACAATAAACAGTTATGTAGAAGACAGTATAGTTTTAAATGTTTTAAAAAAATTTGCAGGGGAAAATAAATGAAGAAAGTACTTGTTATAAATGGTCCTAATATAAATATGCTTGGTGTAAGAGAACCAGAAATTTACGGAAATATTACTCTTAAAGGGATTGAAAATGAATTAAGTTCTCTTGCAAAAGAACTGAAGGTTGAGGTTGATTTTTTTCAATCAAATCATGAGGGCGCTATCGTAGACAAAATTCAAAGCAGTTTAAATGGCATTGCGGGAATAATTATTAACCCTGCGGCTTTCACTCATACATCTGTGGCTATAAGAGACGCTTTTATTGCAATTTCCGTACCGATCATAGAAGTTCATATTTCAAATATATACGCAAGAGAAGAATTTAGACATAAATCTTACATTGCAGCAATCGCTGTGGGACAAATAACAGGATTAGGCATTGACGGATATCTTTTTGCTTTAAGAAAGATTGTATCGCTAATATAAACAACGCAGATTGTAAAGGTGCTTTTGTATGTTTTGATGACGATAAGCCGTTTGCAAATCTGCTGCTTTGAGTAAGTTTGGCAATGATGTGCTGTTTTTGTAAAACTAAAAAAGTAAAGTCGCTGTTAGTATGTCTTTGTTTTTGTAAAAGTCTAGTTATGTTGTAAGATTTTGCAACAAGTTGAAAAAACGCATACAATTTAGTATTAATATAAATGCATGTTACAAATCTGCAACTTCTAAAAGTTTAAATTAAAC
>BNVV01000046.1 GCA_025998355.1 Endomicrobiia bacterium | reverse complement strand
TCTTTTGTCAGTGGGTGTTTCTTTGATCTCTTTTTGGGAACTAGTGTGTTTGTATGCATTTTGTCAAGGCCTCATAAATCTGTATCTGCCATGTATCTTATTGTCTTTCTTCCATAAATACATGCCTACTAAAATAAACCAAAATCGTGCTCCTTGCCTTTTCCTATCGCTGTGCATATTATTTGTCTCCTTCTCATTTCCACTACTACCAATGCCTTTATTGTATGTCTCTTTTTCTTCCCGCTTTTGCCATTTCGCTGTTTTTTTTAGGTCTTTGTATCACTATTCCGTAGCATCTATCACTGCTACTTCTACTTCTGCACCTTCCCTTAATAATACCTATTCCCATCTAGTGCATATTCCCCACTATTATTAATACTTCTTCTTACGTACCCTATGTCTATATCCACAACTTTTGCTGACATTGCAACTGTCTCCTATCTGATAATACGTCCGATATTGCCCTAAAGTACTCAAACATCATCTTTACTATCTTTGCTATACTCAATTTTCTCTTTGCTCCTCCTACTCCCCCTTTTTCTTTTCTTGCTCCTTGCTATCCTTACTGTTTTGTCAAACGTCCCTTTCTTTACTCCCATTAATATTAAACCTATTCCATCTGACCCGCCCGCTTTCTTTTTCTGTTTCATAGTACCTCTATTGTACTTTTATATATTAGTTATGCAAGAGGTCTAATGCTGTTTTAGCGCCAGAATGCCCTTGTTTCGCTGCTTTTTTAAACCAGTTAAATGCTTCTTTGTAATCTTGTTTTACTCCTTTCCCGTCGCGATACATCGCACCCAAACCATTTTGAGCTGGGGCAAATCCTTGTTCTGCTGATTTTTTGCACCAGTTAAATGCTTCTTTGTAATCTTGTTTTACTCCTTTACCTTTGCCATACATCACACCCAAGTTATATTGAGCCTCGGCAAGTCCTTGTTCTGCTGACTTTTTATACCAGTTAAATGCTTCTTTATAATCTTGTTTTACTCCTTTACCTTCGTAATACATCACACCCAAGCTACATTGGGCTGGGGCAAATCCTTGTTTCGCTGACTTTTTAAACCAGTTAATTGCTTTTTTGTAATCTTGTTTTATTCCTTCTCCGTCGCGATACATCGCACCCAAGTTATTTTGAGCCCAAGCATATCCTTGTTCTGCTGACTTTTTATACCAGTTAATTGCTTCTTTGTAATCTTGTTTTACTCCTTCTCCTTTGTAATACATCAAACCCAAATTATATTGAGCTGTGGCAAATCCTTGTTTCGCTGACTTTTTATACCAGTTAATTGCTTCTTTGTAATCTTGTTTTACTCCTTTACCTTTGCCATACATCACACCCAAGTTATATTGAGCTGTGGCATCTCCTTGTTCTGCTGATTTTTTATACCAGTTAAATGCTTCTTTGTAGTCTTGTTTTACTCCTTTACCTTCGTAATACATCACACCCAAGTCATATTGAGCCTTGGCATCTCCTTGTTCTGCTGACTTTTTAAGCTGATCAATTGTTTTTTTATTATTTTGGGATACACTTTCTCCTTTGATATCAAATCTGATATCAAATGCACCCAAACAAATGTTTGTGCATATAAACATTGCTAGTACTACTAACATATTCCCTACTCTTTTGTACTTACCTAGAAACTTTACTTTTATCATCCTTTTTCTCCTTGGTATAAAATGATTTTAGCTAAATCTCTTCTTTCTATGTCTATGTGGAATCCTTGCGATTTAGCAGACGATAAGTTAAGCTATTTTGCTAATGTTGATAGTGTAGCATATCCGACGACTAAAATGTCTAGGTCACCTAATAGATTTCAATAAACCTCTTGCACAACTTGAGTATTAAATTTTAGAATTACAAATACCTGAAGCCTGAGTTAAATCGCAGTCCAAAGCGTTTTCTGCGGTCTATATCTATCTTTAAGACTATTTTGAACCTTTTAACAAATACTTTAATATTTTCCACTATGATCATTTGATGAAATCTCCCTATTTAACTCCTTATCTTCTTTTGTCAGCTTTGAGTGTTTCTTTGACCTCTTTTACTTAAGAACTAGTGTGTTTGTATGTATTTTGTCTAAGTCCTCCTAAATTGTATCTGCCATGTATCTTATTTTGTCTTTCTTTGCATAAATACATGCCTACTAAAATAAACTAAAATCGTTCCTTGCCCTATTATCGCTGTGCATACTATTTGCTCGCCTTTAATCAACGGTTATTGTATGTCTCTTTTTCTTCTTGCTTTGGCGCTTTTGATGTTTTTGAAGTCTTTGTGTCAATCCTAGCATAATCACTGCTGCTTCTCACCTTCCTTAACAATACCTATTCCCATCTAGTATTTTCCCCACTACTCATTAATACTTCTTCTTACATACCCTAGTCTACATCCACAACTTTTGCTGACATTGCATGTCTCAGGTCTAATAATATGTTCGTGTATTGCCTGAAGTATTCAAACATCATTCCTACAATATTCTCTATACTCAATTTTCTCTTTACTCATCTCTCCCCCTTTTTCTTTTCTTACTTCTTGCTATCCTTTGTTTTATCAAACGTCCCTTACTTTACTCCCATTAATATTAAACCTATTCCATCTGACCCGCCTGCTTTCTTTTTCTGTTTCATAGTACTTCTATTGTGCTTTTATATATTAGTTATGCAAGAGGTCTAATCAATAAACGGGTTGCATAATATGAAAATAGAATGTTTTATTGTTAAACCATTGCCCCGCGGCTTGCTGTGCGCAAACCGCTTAAAGTAGTACAATTAGGCTATGGAAATGCTTGAAAGACAGACAGCATAGTGCATATAAGATACACCATCATTTTATAATGCCCGTAAGTATAAGAGAAGCTATATTTGGGAATTTAAAACGTGTAATAGCCTAAATAACAAAAGAAATTTAGTAACGCTTGCGAAATAGAGTTTGAGCAAATTGGAATAGATGGCAATCACCCGCTACCCTGCTTAAGTTGCAGCCCAAAGTTCTCCCTAATGCCAAGCAATACAAGTTATCAAAAGCATAACAGCGCTAGAAGTATTTTGCCGTCATGATTTAAAGAAAGAACTTTGGGGTGGCAAGCTTTGGAGTGATGGATACTTTGTTACAACAGTAGGCGAGTAGGAAACAGAGAAGTGATTCTTGGGCTATGTTGCTAAACAGGGGGTCAAAGATTCAGAGCAACAATTACAGCTCTTCAATTTCCACTGCTGATACCGCGCGTCTTGCTGTGCGGAGGTTCATTTCTATCGGATTCTTGTAGCAAAGACAAACGGATTAAAATAACGACGGGCTTTTTGTAGAAAAATTACTTTCCTATGCAAAAAGTTGAAAAAATTGTATCTAAAATATCCTGCTTAATATCAATTCCTAAAATTTCATTTAATGCTGTTTGGGCAGACATTGCTTCAAAACATGCAATTTCATCGGCATCTTTTGAGGATAACACTAGTTTTGTTCTTATCAGCGCGTCTAAAGCAGTTTGCAATAAAATGAAATGACGAGAATTTATCATTAAATAATCATTTTTAAAATCCGAAATACCGTTAATTTTTACAATTTCATCTACTAAATCAGTAATACCAAATTTGGTTTTTGCCGCAATTTTTATAATAGTTAAGAATGCGGATTGCTCAATAGAGTTGACATCAAAAGAAAGTTGTAAAGGTAAGTCGGATTTATTTAATACTCCTATGATGGGAATATTTAAATCAGTTTTTTTCAAAAAATCCGCTATTTTTAAGTCATTTTGATCTAATGAGCAAGAGGAATCAAATACCCATATAAGCATATCGGCTTTATTAACTGTCTCTTTTGTTTTTTCCTGACCTAAAAATTCTATTACATTGTCAGTATGATCTCTAATGCCAGCCGTATCTATAATTGTAAGTGGAATGCCGCGACAGTCTATAGTTTCCTCAATAGTATCTGTTGTAGTTCCTGCAATATCTGTAACAATAGCTCTGTTTTTGCCTAACATTGCATTAAGCAATGACGATTTTCCCGCGTTTGGTTTACCTACAATAGCTACTTTCATACCGTTTTGAAGAATTTTACTTGTCTTATAAGAGTTTAAAAGACTTTCGATGTCTTTTATATAAGAATCAAGGCTTGAAAGTTTTTCGTTACGTGATAAAAATATAATATCTTCTTGAGGATGATCTAAGTTTACTTCCATAAAAGCAATGAGATTTGCAATATTATCTTTTATAGTGTTAATCTTTGAAGAAAAAATGCCCGTAATATTATTTAAAGCGGCTTTTGCTGATGTTGCTGTTTTACTTGATATTAAAGTACATACAGCTTCTGCTTCGGTAAGATCTTTTTTGCCGTTTAAAAATGCTCTGTAAGTAAATTCACCAGGTTCCGCTGGTCTTGCGCCATTTTTATATAAAAGATTTAAAACTTCATTTATTATTACAGGATTTCCATGTAGGGAGATTTCCGCCAAATCTTCTCCAGTGTATGTATTAGGGGCTTTAAAAAAAGCGCACAACACTTCGTCTTTTTTTTCTGCTTTGTCAACAATGTATCCGTACTTAACTTGTTGACAAGGTTTAGATTTGGTTTGAAATATCTTGTTTATAATTTGAAATGCGTCTTGACCGGATAAACGAATAACCGCAATCGCAGATTTACCAGCGGCAGTTGATAATGCAGCAATAGTGTCTTCTTTTAAATAATTCATATTTAGCTATCACGACAAACGCATGAAAGATGCATGTTTTATCAATTGTTGACGCAAGTCATTGCCTCTTTGTTTTGGGTATTGGGTTGATAAGCGTATAAGCTCAAGCTGCTAAGCAACATCTGCAATTGTTACATGAGAATTGTTTTTTTTAACAATAAAAAATGTTCTAAGTTGCCTTTTGGTCCTTTGAGACCCGAATTTACTTCGGAAATTATTTTAAAACCTAAATTTAAAGCGGATTGTTTAATTTTATTTATAGCTTTTTGCCTTAATTTTTCATCTCTTACAACACCTTTTTTTACCTCTAACGGTTCAAGCTCAAACTGTGGTTTTATCATAGCTAAAACAGAAACATTTTCCGCAATACTTTTATATGCCATAGGCAAAATTTTATCGAGAGATATAAAAGAAACGTCTATAGTAACAAAATCTATGTTATCTTTTAACAAAGACCTATCAAAATATCTGAAATTAATATTTTCAACATTTATGACGCGCGGGTCATTCTTCAATTTATAATGCAATTGTCCTTGTCCTACATCAACTGCATAAATTTTAATTGCGCCTTTTTGGAGCATACAATCCGTAAAACCGCCAGTTGATGCCCCCACATCTAGACAAATGTACCCTCTTACATCAATAACAAGCGCCTCTAAAGCAGACTCTAGTTTTAGTCCGCCGCGCGAAACGTAAGGGTTTATATTTTTTATTTCAATTAAATCTTCTTCATCTACTAAAGTGCCCGGCTTATATTGTACTTGATTATTTACAAAAACGTTTCCGCCTATTACAAAGGCCTGAGCCTTTGTTCTGGTTTCTGCAAGATCTTTTTCAAACAGCAAAACATCAAGACGTTTTTTATTTTTAGATATCAACATTTTTATTTACTCCGGCAAAGTTCATCATAAATGCAATTTTATTTTCAGATAAACACTACGCAAATTTGTTTTTTCATTTTATAACAACATCATCTGGTATGTGCCCATCTGCCTCTTTTTGAAACTTTTTATATCTATTGTAAATTTTTTCTTTAAGTTCTGTAGTACTTACGCCTTTTCCGTACGGGAAATATATAACTTGTACACCAAGTTCTTGCAAATAATCATATTTGCCAGCCCAGTCGTCTCCAACAACAAAAATATCAAACTTAAGTTTTTTAATTTTATCCGTATGGTCAAGTGAATTTTGTGGAATAACTATATCAGGTCCTTTAATAGCACGCATCAAAGCAATCCTTTCATTAAAAGGAATAATCGGGATAGATTTGTAAGAAGAGACAAGCTCATCGGTGTTTATTCCTACTATTAAAATATCTCCTAAAGCCCTTGCATATTCAATCATCCGCAAATGATTAATGTGTAGCATATCAAAAGTACCAGACGTATAAACAACAGTTTTACCGGCAATCATTTTTTAATTCCTTTAATGTTTTTTCCAAAGACTCTAAAAACAAGTCTATATCTTTTTTCAATATGTTGCCAAAATTGCCTATTCTAAACAATTTATTTTTAAAATCTCCGCCACTAGGAGTAATTTCTATATTGTACTTTTCTCTCATTATTTTAATTATTTTTTCCGCGTCATACTGCCCACTAAAAACACCGGTTACGCAATTGGCTGGGTTTTCGGCTACCGGCTCAAAGCCAAGTTGTTTAAGCCCGCGCCTTAGTAGCGTTGTGTTTTTTCCAAACCTTTTTCTTAATGCTAATAATCCCTCTTTCTTGATTTTCTGCAATCTAGCATCTAACTGATTGACCAATAATACCGGAGTTGTAAAAGGATGCTGATTCCTTTTCCAATTTTCAATGTATATAAAAATATCAAAATAATATGTTCTTAGATTAGCACATTTGGCAAAGCTCAAAGCTTTATTGCTAATAGCCATAAAACTTAATCCCGGTGGAAGAGCCAACGCTTTTTGGGAACTTGAAACTGCCACATCTATACCCCAGGCATCCATTTGCATTTCTTCAACCACTAAGCCAGAAACACAATCCACAACAAAAATAGTGTTTGGATAATTTTTAATAATAGCTCCTATAGCTTTTATATCTGTCAAGGCTCCACTTGAAGTTTCGTTTAAAGTGGCAAATACAGCCTTTATATTTTTATGTTTATCTAAACTTTTTTGTATTAAACTTGGATTAACGATTTTTCCAAAATCCACTTTTATTTCTATTGCTTTATTTTTATGTTTTCTACAAATCTCACCCCATCTTGCACCAAACGCACCACCGTTTATGTATAGTACAGTATCTCCTGCAGACAGAGAATTTGTGACGGCTGCTTCCATAGCACCTGTTCCTGAAGACGTAAAAAAAACAACAGGATTTTTAGTCCTGAAGACATATTGAAGATTTTTAAAAATACGCGCCAATTTCTTAGAGTACTCCGGTGTGCGCATATATTCTTGCGGTTTTGCCCCTATCTCTAAAATTTCAGATTCAACTTCCGTAGGTCCCAAAACCATAAGCAATTTCTTAGTCATCATTGATCTTCCTGTATATTATTTTCTGAAGTATTGCAAAATTACAAAGTCTTACGCGTTAACAATAATTACTATAGTCAATTAGTTTAACATTGATACATATTACAAATATCCACTATTTGCTTGGCAATAACCTGTGTTGAACTGCCAGTATTTGCAATTATTCTATCTTTATCTATTTCTATCTTTTCTGACTTTTTATCTATTAATTTTTCAATTTCCTCCATCACTTTAGTATAAGTAACTTCCTCTTTTTTTAAATACACTCCTATCTTGTCGCTTACTTTAATGTCCCAATATCCATCTAAATCTGAATACTCATATTCTTGGGAGTGCTTCTCGTAATCTGTATCTAATGATATTACAGGTCTGCCAAATGCAAAACAATAATCAAACCGAACCATAGAAATGTCAGATATCATTATATTTGATTTTGCCATGCTTAAAAGATTATCCACTTCTTTATCAAATTTAATATTTTCGTCTGATGCCAATTCTTCTTGTAATTGATTTATAAAATCTGACTCATATACGTACGAATAAGGATGTGGGCGAACTATAACATTGTATCCCGCTTGAGCTATCTTTTTTATTAGTTCCTTGCCGTACGTTCTTAAAAGTCCTCTTTTATCCCACGTTGACGCTATTAAAACTGTTTTGCCGTCCGTTTGCGAGCCTAACTTCGCTGCTCTTTCTATCAACCTATCCATATACGGCAACCCTCCAACCAGCACCTTTTTGGGAGGTAAATTTCTTTTTTTCTCTAGAGTTCTTACATCGTTCTCAAATTCTATCCCTGACACTATAACTGTATCAAAACAATCCAATGAATATTTATGATATCCGCCAACAGTACTTATTGAATGGAAAATATGTATTAGATTTTTACAACTTTTAGGCTTTGATATAGGGTAACCTGGAGTGCCTATATTGGGAGTTGTTGTCACAACAACAGATTCTTTTAAATTATTTATCCTTGCGTATCCTTTATTTCCTCTGCCAACGTAGCGTATATGAAAAGCGTCTATATCTGCGTCAGGATTACCAAAATCTAACAGTTGAAACGCTGGATCCTCCATGTCCATTGTGTAATAAGTAAAAAATTGTTTTTTCTTTATAAGCTCTTTTAGAATATCCTCATAATAAATCCAATACTTACCTCCTTCGGAAAAAAAGGCCAATTTTGATTGAACCCGAACAATCACATCTCCTGTTAACTTTGCCTTTATCTTAAAAAAAATACTTTTAGAAAAAAACAAGAGACTACCAAAAAGTCCAAATATTGCAGCCATTAGAGCATTGCCTGTTCCAGGGTCCAGGTATGCATAAGCGCAAACCGGAAAGAATACCAGTAAGTACAACATTAATTTTAGTCTGTTCATATTTATTTTTCCTCTTCATAAAAATTAGGATAAAACACGCCTTTGTCAAATTTGTGATTACGATGATCACGCATCCTTATCGCTGTATCTTTTATTTTATACTTCAGCGGTATCGGAGAATCGCACAAATACGCAAACACTACAGGAAACACATCTTGTGTAATATTGAATTCTTTATCGTATTTCGCAGCCCTCTCTTTATCCGGCCAACGTACTGCCATAAACGCGCCGAACATGTCGCGAAAATGAATGGGTTTTATTTGGTCGTCCTTTAATGATGGATAACCTCTACTAGCATCGTCAAGCAAAACCGGGCCATGATCGCTCATCAATATTACTATAGCGCTAGGATTATTGCTAATCGCTAATTTCATATCTCTCTTCATATTTTCTATAGACATATAGTACCTTGATTCCCAACGTTTAAATTCACGTTCAAACCCTTTGCCGGAAATAGATGAATGGCCAGGATAGTCACTCATACCCCAAGCAAAAGTTCTTTCGTGCTCGCCACGATTAGCAAATTTTGCAAGTTTAAAACAGTTGTTCCCTTCTTCTAATGATAGCACTCCAGTATTCAGGCTTCCTTTTATAATTGAACAAATTACACGCAAAGAAAACGCAAAATCAATACTGCTCTTGTTCTTGTTCATATTACTTATGATATTATAATTCTTAAAATAGGTTATGTTCGGAAATGCCCAATGATCATCGTCAGCTGAAACGAAGTTATTGTAACCATGCCTCTTAAATACGGCGTTAACTAGATTATTTCCAACAATAATTTTTCTGCAAACGTTACCATCCATAATATCATCTCTCTGTACACTAAAAACCTGCGCCATGCTTGCTATAGTATGATAAGCAAGGGAATATACATCATACTCTTTGAATTGATATTCACGAAGTAAAGCATCCAATCCGCTTCTATCTAAACCTAGTTCATTAATTAACTCTTTGTGCGGAAATGAATCGTACATAAAAAGATATACGGTTGGAGTGTCTTTCATTGGTATAGCTAACAATTCTTCAGGAACTTGCGCGGCAACTTCATCCGCGTCTTTATCGGGATTCAAATTAATTTTATAAAAAACCGAAAACAACGTAGCAGACAATAGAAATATAATTATTACTTTCTTCTTTTTCCAAAATAAATCAACTATAAAATAAAGTATAAATAACAAAAATATAAAATCACAAGGATAACTGCCTGTATATTTAATAACACTTCTAATCAAAGGTGGAAGCATTGCAGCCAATATAAAAGACAGTGAAATTTTTATAATTTTAGATATTAGACCTCTTGCACAACTAATATATAAAAGTACAATAGAAGTACTATGAAACAGAAAAAGAAAGCGTGCGGAAACAGATGGAATGGGTTTAGGCGATTAATGGGAGTAAAGAAAGGGACGTTTGA